>JAAUTT010000809.1 GCA_012031335.1 Bacteroidales bacterium
CGGAAACTATGGACCGAATAAACTTACAAATGAATGCGATGTTCTCATTGGTATCGGTATGCGTTTCGACGACCGCGTTACCGGTGATGTTAAAAGGTATGCCAAACAGGCTAAGGTTATCCATCTCGAAATCGACCCCGCCGAAGTAAATAAAAATGTTAAATCGTCGGTTGCTGTTTTGGGCGACGTAAAAGAAACTTTACCCCTACTCACCGAAAAAGTAAAACCCAACCTTCATCATGAGTGGGTTCTGGAATTTAAAAAATGTATGGATATTGAAGTTGAGAAGGTTATCCATAAAGATATGTTTCCTGAAAAACCAGGATTATCGATGGGCGAAGTTATTCGCAGGATTAATGAAAACGCCAATGGAGAAGCAATTCTGGTAACCGATGTAGGTCAGCACCAAATGGTTGCAGCTCGTTATACAAAGTTCAACCATACCCGTTCAGTAGTTACATCGGGAGGCCTCGGAACAATGGGTTTTGGCTTACCCGCTGCAATAGGAGCAAAACTTGGATGCCCCGACAAACATGTTGTTGCCATAATTGGCGATGGAGGTTTCCAGATGACTATTCAGGAGCTTGGAACAATATTTCAAACAGGAGCTGCAGTTAAAATTGTTATACTCAACAATGATTTCCTTGGAATGGTGCGTCAGTGGCAACAACTCTTCTTCGACAAAAGATACTCATCAACTGAGCTTATCAACCCCGATTTTCTGACTATAGCCAAAGGCTATTGTATCGACGGACAGCGTGTTTCGAAAAGAGAAGAATTGGATGAAGCAGTAAAGAAAATGCTTGATCACAATGGCCCTTATCTGCTCGAAGTTAAAGTTGAAAAAGAAGGTAATGTATTCCCCATGGTACCGGCCGGTTGCTCGGTTTCTGAAGTACGTCTTGAGTAATATAAAACAACTTACAATTTTAACAATTCTATTCACCTTTAAAAATTAAGATCATGGAACAGGAATTTACCATAACCGCATTTTCGGAAAACAGCATAGGACTGCTCAATAGAGTAACCATAATTTTCACACGCCGGCACCTAAATATCGAGAGCCTTACCGTTTCTCAAAGCGCTATACAGGGGGTGCATAAATTCACAATTGTTGTGAATACCACCCAGGAAAAAATTGAGAAGGTAGTAAAGCAAATCGAAAAACTGGTTGAAGTATTGAAGGCCTTTTATCATACAAATGATGAAATTATCCGTCAGGAAATTGCCTTGTATAAAGTACCTACCGAAGCTCTGCTAAAAAGCAACGAAATTGAAAATATTGTCCGCAACAATGGGGGGCGCATTCTCGAAGTAACACCCGACTTTGCCGTAATCGAAAAAACAGGATACAAGAATGAAACCCAAAATTTATTCGATTTACTTGATAAGGTAAGCGGCGTGTTGCAATTCACACGATCGGGTATAGTTGCAATTACAAAAAACAAACATGAGCTACTTACTCAATACTTAAAAGAAGTAGACAGCATTGCATACAATTAAAATCTAGTTTAATTTCCTATAACATCAAAAAATCAGAATTATGGCAAAAATTAATTTTGGAGGAGCGGAGGAAAACGTAATGACCCGCGAGGAATTTCCACTCTCCAAAGCTCAGGAAGTATTAAAAAACGAAACCGTAGCAGTAATCGGATATGGAGTACAGGGACCAGGACAAGCTTTGAATCTCCGCGACAACGGAATCAATGTTATTGTTGGTCAGCGTCAGCCATCCAAAACATGGGATAAGGCTATTGCCGATGGTTTCGTTCCCGGCAAAACTCTTTTCAGTATTGAGGAAGCCTGCCAAAAAGCAACCATTATCTGTTATCTGCTATCGGATGCTGCTCAGATAGCACAGTGGCCAACTGTTCAAAAGCATCTTACTTCCGGAAAAGCCTTGTATTTCTCCCATGGCTTTGGTATTACCTACAAAGAACGCACAGGCATTGTACCTCCCGCTGATGTGGATGTGATTCTGGTTGCCCCTAAAGGTTCCGGAACCTCATTGCGTCGTCTTTTTGTAGAAGGTAAAGGCTTAAACTCCAGCTATGCCATTTCCAGGATGCTACTGGAAAGGCAAAAGACCGCGTAATAGCCATGGGCATTGCAGTTGGATCGGGATACTTATTTGAAACAAACTTTTAAAAAAGAAGTTTTCAGTGATTTAACCGGCGAACGTGGAACCCTGATGGGTTGCATCCAGGGAATTTTCGCAGCTCAGTACGAAGTTCTCCGCGCCAATGGTCACTCACCTTCGGAAGCTTTTAACGAAACGGTTGAAGAGCTTACCCAAAGCTTGATGCCACTAGTAGCCGAAAACGGTATGGACTGGATGTATGCCAACTGTTCAACTACCGCTCAGCGTGGTGCTCTGGACTGGTATCCCAAATTCCGTGATGCTGTTAAACCTGTTTTCGAAGAGCTTTACAAGAGTGTTGCAGCCGGTGAAGAGGCTCAACGCTCAATCGACTCTAACAGTCAGGCTGATTATCGTGTAAAACTGGAAGAAGAACTCCGTCAGTTACGCGAATCGGAAATGTGGCAGGCCGGAAAAGCAGTAAGATCGCTGCGTCCTGAAAGAAACAAATAACCAAATATTCATTTGGGATTAAAAATCAGAAATATGATTTAGAAATATAGAAAAACGGCAGAGGTGTTTCCTCTGCCGTTTTATTTAAAAATATATACCTGATATTTACAATAAAATCCATTAATATAATTAGCTGAATCACTATGATCCTGAACGACGAATATTTCATGAAAGCTGCTATTAAAGAGGCTCAACAGGCATTGGTAAAAGACGAAGTACCCATTGGCGCTGTAATCGTTTGTCAGAATCAGATAATTGCACGTGCACACAACCTTACCGAAACGCTTAACGATGTTACAGCACATGCAGAAATACAAGCCATTACTTCTGCAGCTGGTTACCTTGGCGGAAAGTACCTGACTGGCTGCACCTTGTATGTTACAGTGGAACCTTGCCCTATGTGCGCAGGGGCATTGTACTGGGCTCAGGTTGATAAGATAGTTTATGGAATTTCGGATGAAAAAAGAGGATTTAATGTGATTTCCGAAAAATTAATCCACCCTAAAACAAAAGTAAATTTCGGGTGTTTTGCGATGCCGAAATTCTCAAAATGATGCAAACTTTTTTTTCAAAAAAAAAGATAGTCCTCTCCGAAACCTTCACCTATTCGCATCTTCCGAAAAATTAATCAAAATTTATAAAAATACTTTTAGTAATCATTGACTTTACATTTTTCCTATTGTATATTTGTACTATACATATATTACATTATTATTTTAATACTATGATTAAATTTGTACTTGACCCCAAAGCAGGAGCGCC
>JAAUTT010000810.1 GCA_012031335.1 Bacteroidales bacterium
TTTCCGGAACTTACCCCACCCGATTTAAGATTTATACCTGGAAAATATTCTCAGTATAACAGACCTGCAAATACTGTTATTGTTGAATGGAAAAAGATAAAATTAAATATCGGTTAATATGAGAAAACTGTTTTATATATGGGTAATGGTTTCAATATTGGTTTCGTGCGATAAAGCTGATAGTGGAACTTCTTCCGACAGCAGTTCGGGAAAAGGAGGATCAATGGCCAGGTTTACCATTTCAAAAAACTACCTGTATACGGTTGATCAGCAAAAGTTAAACGTTTTCAACCTGATTGAACCGGAAAAGCCTGTATTTGTCAAAAATCTGCAGGCAGGTTTTAACATCGAAACTATTTTTGCTCACAACAATACCTTATACCTTGGATCGGAATGGGGCATGTACATGTATGATATTACAATACCTGAAAGTCCTGAGTATATATCAAACTACCAGCATATTTACAGTTGCGATCCGGTAGTTGCAAACGATACAGTTGCCTATGTTACCTTACGTACCGAAAGCTTTTGTGGGCGCAACACCAACGAATTGCAAATTGTTAACATAAAAAATAAGAAAAGTCCGTTTTTTGTATCGCGTGTGCTCATGACAAAACCAATGGGTTTAGGACTCGATGGTAATACTTTGTTTGTTTGCGATAATGGACTTAAGGTATTTTCGTTAACTGACCCATACACCCCAAGCCTGAAGAAAAAGTTCAATATCCCCGCATTGATGTGATTCCCGACAACAATCTTTAATTGTTATGGCAGCCGATGGATTGTATCAATACAAATATCAGAACGATACAGTGACTTACTTTAGTCACATTAAATAACTAAACATGAAACTCAGATTCATTTTAATACTATTTTATATTCTGTTTCTTTTGCCAACCAGAGCGCAAAATGATTCTACCAAAAATGAAGTGGTTGCTTTTCATCCATTTCATCTCGTAAACAATGGTATTCGGGTGGATTACGACCGGCATCTTGGTAAAAACCATTGGATACAGATAGGTCCTCAATTTTATGCTGCCGATAAAAGTGATGAAGAGAGTCTCCGGGATTTCAATGAACTCATAGGGGCAGGTATTTCAGTAAATCACCGAATGTATGTTGGCGAACAAAACCTTACCGGGGAACATACTTTAGTTATGGCTTAACATTCAACTATTTTAATCTCAAATATAACGACGATAACCAGTTGGGAATTGCCAACCAGGCAGAGACTACTATAAATAAATTCGGAGGAGATATAATTATCGGGTATCAGACTTTTGCTTTCGACAGACTGGTTGTAGATATATATGCAGGTTTGGGAGGCCGATATTCTGAATACAAATTTAAGGGTCAAACCAAACTCAAATTCAATGATTTCCTATACGATTATGGCTTTACAGGAAATATATTGTTGGTTGGCGTAAGGCTGGGATTGGGATTTTAAATACTGAACGAAAAATTATTTTACGTAAAATGAAATCAGGCAAACTTATCATATTGGCAACAATAGTATTTTCTTTAACAGTAACCAAAATTGATATTACTGCGCAGGAAAACCCGCCAAAAGTATTGATTATGGGTGTTCCTCAGTATATGTTTCAACATGGCGTAAGGATAGATTTGGACCTGCCAACAAAAGATTATAAATCGTGGTGGGTAATTTCTCCACAATATTATATTAACGTAAGTAATCTCGAGAGTATTAATTCCGATCGCTACCAACAACTGCATGGGTACGGCATTTCATTGAATCGGAAGGGTTTTTTGTCTTCAAAATTTCAGGATCAGGGAGTATACATCAGTGGTGGAATAGGTTTCCAGCATTTCAATATGCTGGTCGACAATGAGCGTTGGGCCGAGGTTGAAATTGATGGACTTAAATACTTTCAGTCAATAAATGAACCTTATCATATCACAATTAATAAGCTGATGACAGATGTTGTCATCGGGTATCAGAAAGAAGTTGTGAGCCGTTTGTATGTCGATTTTTTGCAGGATTTGGACTTCGGTATAGTTTCCATCATCAGCCTTCGGGCTCAGAAATTAAATTCAACCGAAGTATTTTTGATTTCGGATATACAGGTACAGCTTTCATTGGAGGAATAAGAATAGGTGTTGGATTATAAGTCATAGTTGATTTACTTAGTGAAACATCCCCGTACTTAGAAAGTTGGCGGGGATGTTTTTTTATTTACTCACCTAAAATTATAAACAATATTTCTTTAATTTAGCCTTTCAAAAACCTGCTTAACCGAATTTCTCATGAATAAATCTTACCACAATTGGAGATTTTTTCTTTCCGGGTAATCCTGTTAGTAGTTTAAGTTGTCATAGTAAAAAGAAATTTAACTCTAAAACCAAATTAAATACATTATGAAGAAAGTTTTTAGTTTAGCAGCCCTTCTATTATCGGGCAGTATAATTCTTAACGCACAAAATCAAAAAAATCCCGAAAGTACAGAAATATGGGAACCTGTTCCTCCCGTTGTAACTCCGGGTGAAGGTACCCAGGCTCCTTCGGATGCGGTTGTTTTATTCGATGGTAAAAATCTTGATCAGTGGCAAAATGCAAAAGGAACCGCTGCCGAGTGGACAGTCGAAAATGGCGCTTTAACGGTTAAGCCAGGAACTGGAACTATTCAAACCAAACAAGGTTATGGAGATTTTCAACTGCATATTGAATTCCGTTCACCCATTGTTGTAAAAGGAGAAGGTCAGGGACGGGGAAACAGTGGCATTTTCCTGCAAGGAATATACGAAGTTCAGGTTTTAGACTGTTATAACAACAAAACTTATTCGAACGGGCAAACAGCATCGTTATACAAACAACACATTCCTCTGGTTAACGCCTGTAAAAAACCAGGAGAATGGCAAACATATGATATTATCTATACAGCTCCACGTTTTGGAGAAACCGGGAGAATTCTTATACCTGGTTATGTTACCGTAATTCATAATGGTGTTCTGGCACAGAATCACGTAGCTTTATGGGGAACTACAGAATATATCGGATCGCCAAGGTATAACAAACACGATTTAAAATTGCCTTTGGTTTTGCAGGATCATGGTGACCTGGTAAGTTTCAGAAATATCTGGATCAGGGAATTATAATCTTTTCAGCCATTTGGCTACGGAAAATTTAAAAATACAAAAAGGTCCATAGTAAATTCTCAGGCAATTACTATGGACCTTTTAAGTTTTAGTTTAATCAGAGTTTTTCTAGAGCTGTAAAACAGATTGGACAGATCTTGATCGACCAATGAGGGTTAAAGCTGGGAAAAAGTTGGATAAATTGCTCTTCTGCAGGGCGACTGGAGTACATATGAAAGGAGACTATTTTTTTTG
>JAAUTT010000811.1 GCA_012031335.1 Bacteroidales bacterium
ATCATTATCATCCAGAAATTCCATCGCTGTCAAGGATTTTCGAAAGCTTCGACAAGTTCAAGGTATGGTGTTTTTTAATATATCCTGAGATTAACTGAAGCGCCAAGGGTTCGTCGTCAATAGCTATTGTCCTGATCATGAATTTAATAATTTATATTTTAGATTCCAGTTGAATGGTAAGATTTACCTCAAAAATGTTATCATGTTGATGAATCAATAACTTATGTGTTTCGGGGAATAATAATAAGAGCCTTTTCCTTGCATTTTCAAGTCCAATTCCCGATTTCGGAGAGATTAACCGGTTTCCCTGAGATACTATTTTTACACCTGAACTCAAGGTTAGATTCAGTAATTTTTAAATCAATATTAATAAATGAGTTATCCTTATAACTAACTCCGTGTTTAAATGCATTTTCGACAAATGGTATAAAAATTAAAGGAGGAAATGAGATATCCTTATAAGTATCAGGAAAGGTAACAGAGATATTTACTTTTTCGCTTATTCTAAGTTCATAAGCTGAATATAATTGGTGATAAAAGCTATTTCAACTGCTAAGTTTTAAACATCTCCCCTTTCTGATTCGTAAAGTAGGTACCTCATCAGTTTAGAGAGTTTAAGTATAGCATTTTGAGCCTCTTTTGTATTAATTTCGGTAAGAGAATATATGTTATTTAAGGTATTAAAAAAGAAGTGAGGACTTACCTGATTTTTAAGAAAAGCAAGCTCCGAACTTAGTTTCTCTTTTTCCAGTTCCTTTCGTCTTTTCTCATTCTCGTTATATTTAGCTGACATTTTTAAGCCTACGCTAAATCCAGCCACAAGCATTGAAGTAAATAAATAGTTATACAAATCAAATTTCCAGGGATATCTGGGTGGTTTTGAATTGTTTCGCCGATTTTCATTCGCGGTTGTTTTATTTTCGTCCTCAACGAATTGCTCCCGGTGAAAATCGCTCCTTTTAATTAACTGCCAGGTTATTGCTCCATTTACGAAATACATACTAACAATTACCAGAATCATTATTAAATAATATGGGAGCTTTTTACCCCGAAACAGAAATTGTGGTATCAACCAGAAATAGCTAATATAAAATATTGCACCATATATAGCAGTTCGGATAAAAATCTGACCTAGAAAAAAAGCGTCGGGCTTCCGATTACCAGTAGAAAGAAATATTGGAAGAAGAAATACAATGATCCAACCTGCTACATGAAGATATATCGATATCTTCCTTCCTGTAAATACTGACATAAGAAGAGTTTATAATTCAAATCTACAAAATACTATTTTTAAAATACCTGAAGTAACTTCAGCTGATTACTTCGCTTTCTCAATTATTCATATCTCAGAGCATCAATCGGATCCAGGTTAGCAGCCTTGCGGGCAGTATACCATTAAAAGAAAACCCCAGTTACAGTACACACCATAAATGCAAGGATTACCGACTCCAGTTCTGTTTTTGCTAGGGCAGCTTTCGACAAAGAGATTTTGATGCGAACAATAATAAAATTAAAGGGATATTTTTCCTAATTTCTCCTGTATTTCTGATTTATGAAGCAAAGGTACCGGAGAGGATACCTTGGGAGAAATAAAATAGACGGTTGGGGATTTTTTAGAGACAATTTGCTTCTTTTTGCCTGATAATAAAAATCAGGCTTTTTTTGAATATGTACATTGCACATAATACATACGACTGTATTTCTGTTATTTAAATCCAATTATTCAAATATGTATTCGTATTAAATAAAAAATATGCTTAACTTACACAGGTTGAAAAAAAAGATATTATCTTACTTATTCAAAAAATTAGTATTAACCAATATATTAATCTACTAACAATGAATGATAATACAAAAAGTGGAATAAGCCGAAGGAACTTCCTTGGCATGTCAGCATTGGGTTTAACAGGGCTTACAATTCTTCCCAGTTGGACCATAAACGGCGTTAAAATAGCTCCGAGCGACAGAATGGTACTTGGTTTTATAGGACTTGGCCAGCAGGCATTATCTGATTTTGCCGGTTTTGCAAGTGTACCCGGAGTGCAGGTTGTTGCCGGTTGCGATGTGGATTCCATGAAGCAGTTACGTTTCAAAAAGAGGGTTGAAGCATGGCAAACTTCTAAGAATATGGCTCCACGTTGCGATATTTACGAAAACTACGAAGAACTATTAAGCAGAAAAGATATAGATGCTGTTGAAGTAGCAACACCGGATCATTGGCATGCTCTTCAAACTATACATGCTTGCCAGGCAGGTAAAGATGTTTATGTTCAAAAACCATTAGCTTTTACTATCCAGGAAGGTTTAAAAATGGTGAAAGTTGCCCGCGGAAATAAAAGAGTTGTTCAAGTAGGCAGTCAGCAGCGTTCATCGAAAGAATTCCAGAAAGCTATTGAACTGGTGCAAAGTGGAGCAATTGGACATATCGAAAAAATATATTCCAAAGTAGGAGATCCACCTAAGCCACTTGATTTGCCCGAAATGCCCGTACCAGGAAACCTAAACTGGAATTTGTGGATGGGTCCGCTAAACGACTCTAAAATCCATTATCATCCCGATCTTTGCCCTCCTATAAAACTCGATCCTGAAGAAAGGGAAAAATTATGGGGTGCATGGCGCTGGTACCGCGAAACTGGCAATGGTTTTACAGCCGACTGGGGAGCGCATATGTTCGATATTTCTCAGGCTGCAATAGGTATGGACGGATCAGGACCGGCCCTTATCATACCAAAAGGTTATAACGGACAAAAATATCTTACATTCCAATACCTGAACGGAATTGAGATGACTGAGCAACCGTATCTTGATGATATGCCCAATGCACAAGGTATCAAATTTATAGGCACCAAAGGCTGGATCGAAGTAGCAAGAGGCTACCTGGGAGCTTCGGATCCTTCACTTGTTCCTGCAGAACTGGCTGGAAGAAGACCGAGAAAGATGACTGACGAAGAAAGAAAGAAAATGTTCGAAGAATGCAGAAAAGTGACTGCAAAAGGAAAAGGTAGTTTTGAGATCAGCGCACCTCACATGCAGGATTTTGTAGATGCTGTTCGTTCGAGAATGGATCCTATTGCACCGATTGAAGTAGGTTGCAGTACCAATACCCTTTGCTGTCTTGGCAACATCGCTACAGAACTTGGGCGTCCGGTTAAATGGAATCCGGCAACATTAAGCTTTGGTGAAGACAAAGAAGCAGCTAACCATCGGTTAAACTGGTACGAATACAAAAATCCTTATAAGCTTTAAGGTTAATAAAAATTATGATGTAAAGCGTAGTGAAAACTGCGCTTTACTTCTTTCAAGATAATACATAACGCTTACATTATAATTTACTTAACCATGG
>JAAUTT010000812.1 GCA_012031335.1 Bacteroidales bacterium
GGCATCAAGATATTCTTCTTCGGAAAGAACCTGATGCAACTTCAAATCGGTCATACCCGGTTCAATAATAATATAGCTTTCAAAATAAAGAACCTTTTCCAGATCTTTCAAAGTCATATCAAACATCAAACCGATACGGCTTGGAAGTGACTTCAAGAACCAGATATGCGCAACAGGAGCCGCCAGTTCAATATGTCCCATACGTTCGCGACGAACTTTGGTTAATGTAACTTCGACACCGCACTTTTCGCAGATAATGCCCTTGTACTTCATGCGTTTGTATTTACCGCACAAGCATTCGTAATCCTTTACCGGACCAAAAATGCGCGCACAGAACAAACCATCTTTTTCCGGTTTGAATGTACGGTAATTAATAGTTTCCGGCTTTTTTAATTTCGCCATATGACCAGGAGCGAATTTGCTCCGGGCTTGCTATGGCGATACGGATTCATCAAAGCTTTGCATTCCTTGATTTTGACCAAACAGGTTCATCAAATCGTTCATGTTAATCTCCGGCCTTTATTTATGGTTAGGCATTTCAGTGTTGTAACCTTAATTAAAATACTTTCTGACGCAATTCGACGTTCAGACCCAATGACTTCAATTCTTTTACAAGAACATTAAATGACTCAGGAATGCCGATTTCAAATTGGTTTTCTCCGCGTACAATTGATTCATAAGCTTTTGTACGACCGGATACGTCATCCGATTTAACGGTCAGGATTTCTTGCAGGGTATAGGCTGCACCATAAGCTTGCAATGCCCATACTTCCATTTCCCCAAAACGCTGACCACCAAATTGAGCTTTACCACCCAAAGGTTGTTGCGTAACAAGAGAATAAGGACCAATCGAACGAGCGTGAATTTTGTCATCGACCAAGTGGTGCAATTTCAAAAGATATTTGTAACCGACCGTTACTTTACGATCAAAGTATTCGCCCGTACGCCCATCAATAAGTCGAACCTGACCAGATTTATCCAGACCGGCATTTTCAAGCATACGATTGATATCTTCTTCGCGAGCTCCGTCAAATACCGGAGTTGCAAAAGGAACACCTTTACGCAAGTTCGAAGCCATTTCAATAATGCCATCTTCGCCTAAGGGTTCAACATCGAATTTATAGTCTTGTTCGCCATAAATTGTTTTAAGCTTGTCCTTAAGTTCCTTGACTTCTTTCTTGGCGTCGCCCTCAGCCTTTGCGTGCTGAACACTATCAACCAACTTCGCAATTTGGTGTCCCAACTGGTGAGATGCCCATCCAAGGTGAGTTTCCAAAATCTGTCCTACGTTCATACGTGAAGGAACACCCAACGGGTTCAATACGATATCAACGGAAGTACCGTCTTCGGTATATGGCATGTCTTCAATCGGAACAACACGGGATACAACCCCTTTATTTCCGTGACGACCGGCCATCTTATCACCCGGTTGCATTTTTCTCTTGATGGCAATGTAAACCTTTACCATCTTCATAACGCCTGGTAACAACTCATCACCACGTTGCAATTTTTCGACTTTAACTTCGAAACGCTTTTTCAAAGCATCAATAGCTTCTTCAAACGTATTGCCCATTGCTTCCAAATCGTCCATCAGCTTGTCGTCATCAACAACAATCTGACGCCATTGTGCACGTGGCATTTCATCAAGTAAAGCTTCATCAATTTTAGTTCCCTTTTTAATACCTTTAGGGCCTGATGCTACTTTCTTGCCAAGAATCACTTCTTTTAAACGATCATAATAACCATTTTCGATGATACGACGTTCGTCATCACGGTCTTGTGCAAGACGTTCAATTTCCGCTTGCTCAATCGATAGCGCACGTTCATCTTTATCAACTCCGCGACGTGAGAACAGGCGAACATCTACAACCGTACCAGAAACACCAGGAGGCAAACGAAGTGAAGTATCTTTAACATCCGATGCTTTTTCACCAAAAATAGCACGGAGTAATTTTTCTTCAGGTGTAATCGGACTTTCACCCTTCGGTGTCACCTTACCAACCAGAACATCTCCCGGTTTGACTTCGGCTCCAATATAAGCAATACCGGCTTCATCAAGGTGTTTTAATGCTTCTTCACCCACATTCGGAATATCACGAGTAATTTCTTCCTGACCCAATTTGGTATCACGAGCCATTACTTCAAATTCTTCAATATGAATAGATGTGTATACATCATCACGAACAATACGTTCGGAAAGAAGAATAGAGTCTTCAAAGTTGTAACCATTCCATGGCATAAAAGCCACAAGCACGTTACGACCTAAGGCCAATTCACCCAGATCTGTCGATGGACCATCAGCAATAATATCGCCTTTAGTTACCAAATCGCCAATTTTCACAAGTGGTTTTTGATTGATACAGGTATCCTGATTTGAGCGTTGGAACTTACGCAACTTGTAAATATCCACCGTTGATTCTTTTGCATCCGTTACTTCGGACGCACGCACAACTATACGCTGACCATCAACCTGATCAACAACACCGGTACGGCGAGCTTTAATAGCAGCTCCGGAGTCAGCGGCAACAATGTGTTCAATGCCGGTTCCAACAAACGGTGCATCCGTCTGTAACAAAGGAACGGCCTGACGCATCATGTTTGATCCCATCAACGCACGGTTAGCATCATCATTTCCAAGAAAGGAATAAGTGCCGCAGCAACCGAAACAATCTGCTTCGGAGAAACGTCAATTAGTTCAATTTGCTCTGGACGCATCATCTGATTTTCACCGTTGATACGACAAGTAACAAGCTCTTCGGTAAACTTTCCTGATTTATCAAGAGGAGAGTTGGCCTGAGCAATAACGTAACGACCTTCCTGCATTGCAGACAAATAAACTGTTTCCTTTGATACTTTACCGTTTATAATCTTGCGATACGGGGTTTCAATAAAACCATATTTATTAATTTGGCTATACGTAGACAACGAGTTTATCAATCCGATATTCGGTCCTTCCGGCGTTTCAATCGGACAAATACGACCATAGTGTGTAGGGTGAACGTCTCGAACTTCAAAGCCAGCACGTTCACGGGTTAAACCACCTGGTCCTAAAGCAGAAATACGACGCTTGTGTGTAATTTCCGACAAAGGATTGGTTTGATCCATAAACTGCGATAACTGCGATGAACCAAAAAATTCTTTAACAGCAGCAGCAGCCGGCTTGGAATTCAACAAATCGTGCGGCATAACGGTATCAATATCAACCGAGCCCATACGCTCACGAATAGCGCGTTCCATACGTAGCAAGCCTATACGGAACTGGTTTCCATCAACTCACCAACCGAGCGAACACGACGATTACCTAAATGGTCAATATCATCTGTTTCACCGCGAC
>JAAUTT010000813.1 GCA_012031335.1 Bacteroidales bacterium
TAAACCTGCATCCGTGCCGATTGAATTGAGGCTACCTTTATGATAAGCGGATGATCGGTATCATTTATTATCAGATTCATACCCGAAAGTCTGATCACTTCATGAAGCTGATTTCTCCGTTCGTTTATACAGCCAAACCTTGGCATAAACGTCCTGATTTCTTTACCTTGCTCCTGGATCGCTTGAGGAAGTGTCCGACAAATCAATGACATCTCAGTTTCCGGCAGATAGGGAGTGATTTCTTGGGAAACAAACAATACCTTGATGCTTTCCATTAATTTTCGTAATTTTCATTTAGCTTGCAAAATTAACAAAAATTATTGAAGTTCTAAATTTTAGCAATATTCTGCAAAGGTTCTGTTGAAGAACAATTTTAAAGTTAGAGTTTTTCTCATATTTGTATTTTTGTTGTTTTTATATTCTATGAAGATTTATTATTCGGGCAATGAGCTTACCCAAGAACTGGTTAGCTTAAAATCAGAGGGAAAAGAAAATAGGTTTTGTGCCAACAATGGGAGCGTTGCATCCTGGTCATATTTCTCTTGTGAAGAGATCTGTTTCGGAAAATGATATTACAGTTGCAAGTATTTTTGTGAATCCAACCCAGTTTAACGATAAATCCGATTTGGCAAATTACCCCCGGATGATTGAGAAAGACCTGGAATTTTTGGCTCAGAATGGCTGTAATATGGTTTTTACTCCTTCTGAAAAGGAAATGTATCCTGAGACTGACTCCCGTAAATTTGATTTCGGAACTATCGAAACTGTTATGGAAGGGAAACACCGTCCGGGACATTTTTAATGGTGTGGCACAAATTGTAAGTAAACTCTTTGATGTTGTTCCGGCACAAAAGGCTTATTTTGGTGAAAAAGATTTTCAGCAGGTCGCCATTATCAGAAAATTGGTAGATACGCTTAATATCCCGATCGAAATAATACCTTGTCCAATATTCCGCGAACCAGATGGATTGGCAATGAGTTCGAGGAATATGTTGTTGACAGAGAGCCAACGAAAAAATGCTCCTTTAATTTATAAAACACTTCAGGAAAGTTTAAAGGAGCTGGTAAGGTAAATGTTGATGACTTAAAAAAAAGGTAGCTAATACCATTAACCAAAATCCCGAACTTCAAACTGAGTATTTCGATATTGTAAATGAACTGTCGTTGCAAAGTATTAAATCATGGAGCGACGAAGGAAACAAAATAGGATGCATTGCCGTTAAAGTGGGCAAGATACGGCTGATAGACAATATCAGATATAATTTATAACTTTGCGAGCAGTAGTTTTTATTTAAATATCCATACAAATTAAGTAAAATGCAGATTGAAGTTCTCAAGTCAAAAATACACAGGGTTACAGTAACTGAGGCGAACCTGAATTATGTAGGAAGTATTACAATTGATAAGGATCTGATGGATGCCGCAAACCTGATCGAAAATGAAAAGGTGCAGGTTGTGAACATCAATAATGGCGAACGACTCGAAACATATGTAATTACAGGAGAAAGAGGGTCGGGAGTGATTTGCCTCAACGGACCTGCCGCACGTAAAGTTGCCCTTGGCGATATCGTTATTATTATGTCGTTTGCGGTTATGGATTTCGAAGAAGCAAAAAGTTTTGTTCCAAAAGTAGTTTTACCCGATACTTCCACCAATAAATTAGTTTAAGACTTTGAAAAAACACTGATTCGAATCGTCCAGTTTACTGTGTTTCTTGCCCTGACAGTATTTCTGATGTATTTGGTAATGAAGGGTATCGATTTTAAGAGGATTTGGGCAGATTTGCTGGCTGCGAACTATATTTGGGTATTTCTGGCTATTATACTTGGATTTGTTGCGTTCTGGGCCAGAGCTTACCGTTGGAATCTTCTTATCGAACCATTGGGATACCGTCCGCCGGTAACCAATAGCTACCACGCTGTCACTATCGGTTATATCGCCAATATGGCATTACCGCGTTTGGGCGAATTCTCAAAATGCGTTTCCCTCAACCGCACAAATAAAATCCCTGTCGACGGTCTGGTTGGTACCATTCTTATCGAAAGGGCAATTGATATGGTTACCTTACTATTCCTTTTGCTAGTAATATTTGTAGGAAAATTCGAAACATTTGGTCAGTTTATATCCGACAAGATATTAATGCCCCTGTATTCGAAATTCACCGGGATGCTTCAGGATTCTTCCACGGTACTTATCGTTGCTTTGGTTGCAATCGCTGTTCTGGCAATCCTCGCTTACCTTTTCCGACACCAGTTAGCTAAAATTCATCTGATCAGAAAAATAAAGAAAATCCTTTCGGGTATATTTGGCGGATTAAAAACAGTATATAAAATGCAAAAACGGTGGCAGTTTTTTGCCGCCACTGCTGTTTTATGGATATGCTATTTCTTTATGACGTATCTTATTTTTTACCATCCCGGAAAACTTCACATCTTAAACCTATTGATGCCTTATTTATTCTTGTAATTGGCAGTTTTGGCATGGTAGTGCCGGTTCAGGGTGGTTTTGGGGCTTTTCACGGAATGATTATTCTGGGATTATCTCTATATGGGATAACAGTGGATAAAGCTTTTGTGTATGCTGTGTTATCCCACGAGTCTCAAACATTACTTGTGATTATTGCAGGCTCAGTTTCACTCATTAAAGTGTTTTCTTCAAAATCCAAACAAAAAGAAGGTGTAACGCAAAAATAAAAAATTATGGATTACTTTGCTCAACTCCAGTCAAAAGTTGTCTACGAATACCAGGAGCTTACCAATAATCTGGCATACTGGCGCTTCAAAGATCAGAAAGTTGTTTTTACCAATGGCTGTTTCGATATTTTGCATCGTGGCCATGTGGAATACCTGGCCAAAGCAGCTTCTCTTGCCGACGTTTTGGTGGTAGGGTTGAATACCGATAGTTCTGTTACACGGCTAAAGGGTTCTGCAAGACCGGTTCAGGATGAAACTTCGAGGGCGCTTATTCTGGCTTCTTTATCTTTTGTAACCAGAGTTGTACTGTTTGATGAGGATACTCCTTACGAGCTGATTAAATTTGTTCAACCCGATATTCTTGTGAAAGGAAGTGATTATAAAGCCGAAGAAATTGTTGGTTACGATGTGGTAATGGCCAGGAATGGTGAAGTGGTTACCATCGACCTGGTGGAAGGTTATTCCACAACTGCCATTGTTCGGAAACTTATTTCATAGTTATTATATATGGCAAAAGCCCGCACCGTTTACATATGTCAAAATTGTGGTGCCGAATCGTCGAAATGGCTGGGCAAATGCACATCCTGCAACGAATGGAATACTTTTGTCGAAGAAGTTGTTAAAAAAGAACCTGCAACA
>JAAUTT010000814.1 GCA_012031335.1 Bacteroidales bacterium
AAGGGAGTACTGGAGCCATTGCCGATGTAGTTTATAAGAAGGACATCTTATAACCAATTCCGACTTAAAAGATGCACAGGCCCTGATAACACGAACCAGAACCCGTTGTAACGAAGAGCTGCTTGCCGGTACAGAAATTAAATTTATTGCGACAGCCACCATAGGGTACGATCATATTGATACCGATTATTGTAATAAGAATGGAATAACCTGGACCAACGCTCCCGGTTGTAATTCCGGATCGGTATACCAGTATATAGCTTCAGTGCTTTGCACACTTGCAGAAAAATATTCACTTAATTTCCCTGACATTTCTCTTGGTGTCATTGGTGTGGGTAATGTTGGCCGAAAAATAGTACGACTGGGAGAACTGATGGGAGCCCAGGTTTATCTGAACGACCCACCCAGACAGCGAGAACTCGGAACCTGCGGATTTATTTCTCTGGAGGGCATCATCCGCGAAAGCAATATCATTACCCTTCATGTGCCTTTAACCATGGAAGGTCCGGATAAAACCTACCATATGGTAGATGAAGCTTTTCTGAAGAAACTCTCTCCCGAAACCATTTTAATTAATAGTTCGCGTGGAGAAGTTGTGGATAATAATGCATTAAAAAAAGCATTGAAAGAAAAGTGGATACGTGGCGCAGTTCTCGATGTATGGGAAAATGAACCTGAAATTGATTTGGAATTGCTGGAATTAGTCGACATAGCCACCCCGCATATTGCAGGTTATTCAACCGATGGTAAAGCTAATGGTACTGCCATGTCGGTTCAGGCGCTCAGTAAAAAATTTGGGTTACCGCTTACCCGCTGGCAACCTGAAGATTTACCTTTACCCGATTCATTTGAGAAAGCTTTTGATTGCACCGATAAAGTAATATGGGATATCATGGCAGAAGTAATTTTGTCGACATACAACGTTATGGAAGATGATTATCGATTGAGAAATTCAGTTTCAACTTTCGAAAAGCAACGAGGAGAATATCCATTAAGACGTGAATTTGATGCTTTCAAAGTGCAGTTATTAAATGAATGTGTTAAAACGGGGCAAAAGCTCCGACACCTGGGATTTAAGATAAAAGAATAGATAACAATTAATTATATTCAAATTTTTCATTATGAAAGAAATATCCGATATAGGAGTAATAGGAATTGCAGTAATGGGCGAAAATCTCATTCTCAATATGGAGAGCAAAGGTTTCCATGTAACTGCTTATAACCGCACTGTCGACAAAGTTGAAAATTTCGTAAACGGACGGGCAAAGAATAAAAATATCTATGGGGCTAAATCGCTTGAAGATTTTATTTCCTCCCTTAAACGTCCACGCAAAGTGATGCTCATGGTTAAAGCAGGTAAACCTGTGGATGATTTTATAGAATCCCTGTTACCCCACCTCGAACCTGGCGATATAATTATTGACGGAGGGAATTCCCATTTTCCCGATACCAATCGCCGCACAAAATATGTTGAAAGTAAAGGACTATATTATATAGGTACAGGTGTTTCCGGTGGAGAAGAAGGAGCATTATTAGGCCCGTCGATCATGCCGGGAGGCTCACCGGCAGCCTGGCCATCGGTAAAGCCTATTTTTCAGTCCATAGCAGCTCAGGTTGACAATGGAATCCCCTGCTGCGACTGGGTTGGAGAAAACGGAGCAGGGCATTTCGTTAAAATGGTCCACAATGGGATCGAATATGGAGATATGCAGCTTATTAACGAGGTATACCATGTTATGAAGGACCTTCTAGGCATGTCGGCCGACGAAATGCATGAGGTCTTTAAAGAATGGAATAAAGGAGAACTTGATAGCTATCTCATCGAAATTACACGCGATATTCTCGCCTTTAAAGATACTGATGGCAAGCCAATGGTGGATAAAATTCTGGACACTGCCGGTCAGAAAGGAACCGGAAAATGGACCGGTATAATTGCTCTCGAATTGGGTGTACCTTTAACATTAATCGGAGAAGCAGTTTTTGCACGATGTCTTTCGGCTATTAAGGAGGAAAGAGTAGCAGCTTCGAAGGTATTGTCAGGTCCAAAACCGGTTTTTACAGGCGATAGAAAAGCTTTTATCAAAGACCTGGAAAATGCTCTTTACGCATCTAAAATAATTTCGTATGCTCAGGGGTATCAGTTAATGAGTGCAGCAGCTGCTGATTATGGCTGGAAGCTCAATTATGGCGGCATTGCCCTTATGTGGCGCGGCGGATGTATTATCCGTTCGGCTTTCCTCGGAAAAATTAAAGAAGCCTTCGATAATAATCCAGGTCTATCAAATCTGATTATGGATCCATATTTCAAGAATAAAATGATTGCAAACCAGGAAGGATGGCGTAAAGTTGTAGCCACAGCTATCTCTAACGGTATTCCGGTACCTTCCATGAGTGCAGCCTTAACTTATTTCGATGGTTACAGAAGCGAACGTTTACCTGCAAATCTCTTACAGGCTCAACGCGATTATTTCGGGGCTCATACCTACGAAAGGATTGATAAACCAAGAGGTGAATTTTTTCATACGAACTGGACCGGAAGAGGAGGTGATACAGCTTCAACTACTTATGTAGTCTAGCCTCATTCATATTCCAAATAATTAAAGCCATCTGGGATTACCTGGATGGCTTTATTTATATTGTATATAAGAGATAAAGGTTCTTAAAATCATGTTTCTCCTGATAAATTCATTTCATTTATGAAGTAATGCCCTATCTTCATGCATTATTTGTATTTTTTAATTAATTTGCAATGCTAATTAAAAAACAATAACTCGCACCAACAATAAATTTATATTATGAAACCCATAATAAAACTAACCCTGGTTACCCTGGTTTTCGTATTGTTAAATTCAGTACCGGTTTTTTCTATTGTTCGGCTCCCGCATATAATCGCCAACAATATGGTATTGCAACGAAATGTCAATATTCCCATTGGGGGTGGGCTGACAAAGGTGAAAAATTAAATTTCTTTTCGCCGATAAAAAATATGCAACTACTGCAAACGAAAACGGGAAGTGGATTATTTATCTAGATCCTTTGCCTGAGGGCGGCCCCTATGACTTAACTATTACCGCAAAAAATAAAATCGTTATTCAGAATATACTAAATACAAAATGTATATTCCAGTTGTACGTTAATTATTATCACAATTAAATAATTAAAATCTGTCAAGAGTACAGCTTACCCTAATACAAGTCAATATCATTAAGTTACGTATAACTAAAAATGCAAACAAATATAATTTATAATATACAAAAATACCTTTGCAGCCAAATGTACGGGAGCACCTATAAGTGTAAAACGAGTACGTAAATAACTGCAAATTATAAAT
>JAAUTT010000815.1 GCA_012031335.1 Bacteroidales bacterium
ACTTTTGTTTCATTAAAAAAATTAAAGGAGGGACAATACATGAATGATCTCGAAACATTAAAAAACCTGGTGCTGGCGCCATATATTTTAAAGGCTACGGCACTAATTAGGGTAAGCCGAAAAGTTGGTGGAAATCAGTTCCGGCATTGTTTTGCAACCCTGGGTGTATTGCTCGATTACAAATATTTTACTGACAGAGTATTGTTAAAAGCATCGTTGTTACACGATTTCCTCGAAGATTTACCTGAAGCTACCATTGAGGAAATCAAGGATATTGATGCCGATGGCCCGCAAGTGGTAAATCTCGTTCTTGAAGTAACACAACAAAAAAATGAAACAAAGGAGGCATACCTGAAACGTCTGCTAAATAATGGTTCCCAAAACGCCATTATACTTAAATGTGCCGACCGTATCAGCAATTTAACTGACCTCAACCGCGATTCACATTCAAAGCAAAAAATAGCAGAATATATTCATGAAACCGAGAAATATGTATTTCACATGGCAAAAAAGGTAAATCCTGACATGCTGATTGAATTGACCGACCTTGTGAAAAAGCGAAGAGAAATTATTGCATTTGGAAAATATTTTATGAAAAGAAAAAGACGATGAAAACACAAATAATTCATTTCCTGAGGTTTTCATGCTTATTCATATTCGTCTTCACCAATCATATCCTTTATTCCCAAGGATTTCGGGATATTTCCTGGGAAGAGGTAAAACCTGTATTGAAAGAAAATAAAAAAAATAAAACCAGATGCCCTGATTGTGCCTATTCCAAAAATGATTATTACCGCTGGATATCCTCAGTAAATACAACCGAAGAAAAAATTGAAATTACAAAACTCACTTTGATAGCAGTTAACGGGTCTTATTCTGATCTGGTTTTCTGGAGTTTGGCCCATCTTATGCTTCAATATGATACATTATTCTATCAAGCTACAAACCATAAAAAAAGTAGGATTATAAAGGATGAAATAAAATGATCTTATATATGTTTTCAGTTTTCTCGATCAACAAATTTCCAAGGGGTATAAAAGTGAACAAAAACTGAAAAACCTCAATTATAAAGCAAATGAAGTATATATAAAGAACTAACTACATTGAAAATTTCCGGTACAACCTTCTCAAAAGAAGGATAACAAGAATAAAGACAATCAATGAAAAATTCAGAATTCCATTGTGATTTAGTGTGTTTTGGGGAGGATATGGATTATCTTCAGTACCACAAGACTGAAATTAAAAGCTTAAACAAATGAGATCAGGTATTAAAAAAGATTTTTCAACTAATGATTTCAGGGAATTTTACGAGGAGATAGGTAAAGTTGGAGAATTTAATATTATTTTAAAGTACAAATTGTAAGTACTAACATGCACAATACCATTCCACAAATGCATACAAAAATCAGTTCAGGATTGTTAACGATAAAGTGAACAGGGATTTAAATGGATTGGTAGAATCACGATTTTTAAAGCTCATAGGTAAAGGCCTTACTACTAAATATATATCCGGGAAGAAACTGGAATCATTTTAGCTTATCTACCGATAATTAAATTAATCGTCCGATTTTCTTCCGAAATCAAAAGTGATTAGTTATCCTTCTGCCAAATTAGTTCATACAGTAATGTATTTGTTTTTGTATGAAGCATTTCCAGGTTGTTCTTCCAGAATTCCTGTGCTTTTGTGTGGTCTGTTTCAATTAGTTTGCTAACTTCCGGAAGGTGGTTCGTATAGCTAGTAATTCTTTCCAATAAATCGTTGTTACGAAAGTAAACAGGCTCTTGTAAATACTCCTGCAGGTGCTTATTTATTTTTTTAATCTGGGTAAGCGGCGCTTTGTTGTTCTGGTTCAGAATGATTAGTACATTCAATTCTTATTTGGTTTATAAGTATCTGGATTTCGATCATGCGACGTTGGGATTCAGCTTTTAAAAAATCGGTTTTCTCATCCTTCTCATATTCAGATAAGAGCTTCACATCCTCCAGCTTTTGTTTTTGTAAAACAGTAAGATAATGTGGCTTGGCATCACCGGTACCGAAAAAGTCCATAATGCTATTTAAGGTAGCTTTAAGTTCACGCACATTACCGGGCCAGGTTTGCTTTTGCAGTCCTTTTATAAAAGCTTTGGAAAGCCTGTTTCTTCCATTGAGTTTCTTCCAGATGTGATTGGCTATAGGCTCAATATCATCGGGCCGTTTGCGCAGCGGGCTAATGATAATCCGCGTACCGTTCAGCCGGTAAAACAAATCCTCACGGAATGTACCATGCTGGATCATAGCCTCCAGGTTCCGATTTGTTGCAGCTATTAAACGCACATCAACCTTAATGTTTTTTATTTCCACCTACCGGTCGAATTTCTCCCGTTTCAAGAACAACCAGCAGTTTAGCCTGGTTAGTTGGTGAGAGTTCACCAATTTCATCGAGAAACAGGGTGCAGTGGTTTGCTTCTGCAAATAGTCCTTTTTTCGTAGTCGACGCCCCGGTGAATGCTCCTTTTTCATAACCAAATAATTCAGATTCAAACAAAGTTTCCGGTAATGAAGCGCAATTAATCTGGAAAATACCTTCTCCATAAAAGTGTGCATGTTTATTTATTAATCTGGCAACCACATCCTTGCCAACACCCGTTTCTCCCTGAATCAGTACTGAAGATTTGGTTTGTGATGACTGGCAGATCAGGGCACGAACATATTGCGTATCGACCGATACACCCAGGTATTCCCTATCAAGTGATTTTATTTTGGAATCGTTTTTATATTTATGTATCAACAATGACTTAAGATTGGTTTTACCTGAAAAAGTCAATTCCGTACTCTGCCTTTTATGTTCCAATGATTGGATATACTCTTTAAAAACCTGGTCGTTAACAACAATGAGACAGAAAGGACAGGATCTGTCATATCTTCGCATCAAACCAGAGAGGCTAACCTTTAACCTGCTTACCGAGATGAGGGGTAACCGGATATAACGGGCTTTCCCTTTCTGTCGGGTATGTAAAAATAGTGCCCTGTAAAGTTCAAGTTTTGGATTTTTTATGCCACAGTCTAAAAAGGTTAATTCGGTTTTTTCAGCTCTAAATAATTCAAAATCAGTTTTCGATAAAATGCATATGCATCCTTGACTCGGATTAATTTTTAATTCCTTATGCAAAAGGATTCTCGGGTTTTGAGCATGTGTATTGTTTATAAAATCGTACTCAATTATTTGCATATATTGAAATAGGTTAAATGACTTACTCAACTGTAAAATGTCGGGTTAAAATGATATCCCAATGATTTAATTCAACAGAATGAAATCATATTATACTTATATTCTGCATATTAA
>JAAUTT010000816.1 GCA_012031335.1 Bacteroidales bacterium
ATTGCGACATTTGAGGTCCAATATATTTTTTTACCATCTGTGGAATTTTCTTTTCGAAAGCATAGGGGTCGGCACCTGTTTTAAATACCAGGTAAGTAAAATAGCTGTTACTCACCCACTGTGTATTTCGTGAATAAGGATTTGACGACATCGATGCCAACATATTAAAATGAAAATGGCTGTTAGATGGAAATTCCTTTACAACTGCCGTTACCAGAAAAAAAGCACTATCGTTGTTTAATATTCTGATACTCTTTCCAACAGCCTTTTGACTACCGAAATACTTTTCAGCTACTTTATCAGTTAATACTATTGTTTTTGGCTGCATTAAGGCATTTTTATCACCCTCAATAAATTCAAAAGAAAAAACATCAAATACATTCGAATCGGCATAGAAGAACTTATCCTCGTAAAACATTTTATTCTCGTATCGGATACTTCTGCTTCCCTCGGATAATAAACGGGTGGATGTTTCAATTTCAGGATAATCTTCCCTGAGTGCCTGGGCCATGGGAGCCGGAGTGACGGGACCAAGGAATTTGTTTGTTCCCATTTTTCCATCGATACAAAGCCTGTATATCCGGTCGGATTTACTATGAAATTCATCAAAACTGAATTCATTTACTACATAAATTCCAATCAGCAATGTGCAGGCCAACCCAATGGATAGACCCATAATGTTAATAAAAGCGTAAGGTTTGTGTCGGAGAATGTTCCGGTATGCAATCTTCAGGAAATTTTTAAACATAGAAATGAGTTTATATTTCGAAAGTGATTCCCCAGCTTTCAATCATTATGCCAATACATTTAAAAAACTTATCTATTAAAGTGTTATGCATGGGGTGGAAACCTTGAGATAAGTAAAATATGTTCTAAAAAGAACAAAACGATGTACGAAAATGAACATCATTAAACTTCAAATGAGGTATAGTCATTTGTTAGTCGCAGGGTTATTTTTAGCTGAGGTTTTTTAAATTCAAAAGGTTCTCTTATTTTTATATCTGAATCCAATAAAACTAAGAAATTATGATAGACCAGTCCGGATTACCCTATATTGCCAAATCGGATAAAGAAATATATTTAATACCCAAAATGGCAAATCGCCATGGATTAATCGCTGGTGCCACAGGAACAGGAAAAACGGTTTCGTTGCAGGTTATGGCCGAAACATTTAGCTCCATGGGAGTGCCGGTATTTGTAACAGATATCAAAGGCGACCTTTCGGGTATTTCAAAAGCAGGTACGGATAATCCAAGGATTACAGAACGTATTAATCAGTTGGGTATCGAAGGATTTGATTTTCAACTATTCCCTGTATGCTTCTGGGATATTTACGGGGAGCAGGGGCACCCTTTGCGGACTACCATCTCTGAAATGGGTCCGTTACTGTTAAGCAGGTTGTTAAATCTGAACGATATTCAAAGCAGTGTATTAAGTCTGGTATTTAAAATTGCCGATTCCAATGGACTCCTGCTTCTCGATATGAAGGATTTACGCAAGATGGTTGAGTTTATTGGTGAAAACCGCGAAAAATACATCAGCGAATTTGGTAATATTTCTCCAGCAAGTATCGGTGCTATTCAACGAGGCTTGGTTACCCTCGAGGAAGAAGGAGCCGATAAAATTTTTCGGAGAACCAGCACTCAACATACTCGATTTTATTCAAACGGATAACCGCGGGATGGGATCGTCAATGTGCTTACAGCTGATAAACTTATGATGTCTCCACGCACCTATTCAACCTTCCTGCTTTGGCTTTTATCGGAACTGTTCGAAGAACTTCCCGAAGCAGGCGATCTCGATAAACCTAAACTTGTGTTTTTCTTCGACGAAGCCCACCTGCTTTTTAATGAAGCACCCAAGGTACTCCTCGAAAAAGTGGAGCAGGTTGTTCGACTGGTACGTTCGAAAGGCGTTGGGATTTATTTTGTAACCCAGAATCCGTTGGATGTTCCCGATACAATACTCGGACAACTAGGGAACAGAATTCAGCATGCACTCCGGGCATTTACACCACGAGATCAAAAAGCAGTGAAGGCGCTGCCGAAACTTTCCGCAGCAATCCCAAACTCAATGTCGAAAAAGAAATTACTGAACTCGGAGTAGGAGAGGCCCTTGTTTCTTTTCTGGATGAAAAAGGAATACCATCGATGGTCGAAAGGGCAAAGATTTTACCTCCCCAGGGGCAAATCGGACCCATTACACCTGACGAAAGAAGCAGGTTGATAAAGAGTTCGCTGGTTTATGGAGCATATGAAAAACTTATCGACAGGGAATCGGCCTTTGAATTATTGCAACAAAAGCTCGATGCACAAAGAGCCAATGAAGAAGCCGTTGCCGAACAAAAACGTGTTGAAGCCGAACAGAAGAAAGCTTCGTCTGGGGCTGGTTCAGGTTCTCTTGGAGGGGGTTTGCTGGGCGAACTAACCAAGATTGCTGGTAAGAGTGTAACAAGGCAGATAAGCAATGAGGTAGGACGACAACTTGTAAGGGGAATTATGGGGTCGCTGTTTGGCGGTTCTTCAGGACGAAGCCGCAGCCGGAAGTCAGGGGGATTATTTGGGTTTTAGTTTACAATGAATAGCATTAAAATATTTGTAGCATCAATTATTATGTAATCAAGATCTGAAAACTAATGAAATTATTTATTATCTGGAGCATTCTTTTATTATTGGGTGGCTTTTCTGTTTTGCCCGAAAATAAATGTGAAGCCTATAAAACAGGTAAATTCAGGATTGTTGATAAAAAAAATAAGCTCGAATTTACCATCGAAAGAAACGATACCCTGCAAACCGAAACAAATATGGCCGACGGACAGAAGGCTAGGTTTCGTGTTAACTGGCTTAGCGATTGTCGCTACACTTTGACGGTAATTGATGGACCAAGGGAATTGACTGATTTTTATAAGGATAAAATGCTTATTGTGGATATAGTTAAAACCAATGATGAGGGTTATTATTCATCATCCAGACTGGAAGGTTTTGATAGGGTTTCAAAAGTCTTTCTGAAAAAGATACATTAAGATTCAGAATTGCCCGGACAATAGGTAATAATCTTTTTGAATTGGGCTTTTCAGGAATAGTTTTGATTACAGTCGTCAGACCACAGACGACAGCCAACAGCCAACAGACGACAGCCAGATCAAACTATAAAAGGTCAGGGTTATCTGTCAAAGCTGTATGGGCTGTGGACCGTTGACTGATGGTCTGTCGACCAGATGTTATGCTTATTAACTAAACGCCAGCTTCTATAAACTTTTAATATTGATAAAGGTATTTAAAATATGTCTGCTCTTAAATGCTTTTCTTTCTGAATGCCTGTGAA
>JAAUTT010000817.1 GCA_012031335.1 Bacteroidales bacterium
TCAACAATTGGCAACAAGTCAGCAGAAAAAGATATTTGATTTATCCACAACCAGAAAAATTTACCTGAACCATATCGTAGTCCACAAAGAAAACCTGCTTAGAGGCAAAATTTGATTCGGGATACTCAGTTCCTTTAGGCAGATCTTTTGGAGTAGCCGGCAGAATGTGGTATTTTGTAATGATTGTTTCAGCTTCATCCATACCCGAATTGCCGTAATAGAAAATAGAATGTTTATAACTTCCAAGGTCTTTAATCAAACCCATCAAATCATCTGGGTTAAGTTTTCGCATTTCGTTTTCCTGCAGAATATCTGTAAATGGTGAGTTATTGCCATATTTCCCATAATTTGCCAATGCAACATGCAGGATAAAGTCCTTATTCATTTTGTTATTGGATCTTTCTTTGAGAACCCCTTCGATGTAATTTTTATACGAAACACTGTCGCCTTTGGCATGAGTTAAAAGGTGCTCAATTAATTCAGCGGCAGCAGGCAACGATTTGTTCAATCCTGAAACACGGATATAACACCTTTCGTCGGCCGAATTTACATTGAAACGCACCCCCCATTTTATAAAACTCCTGTTGAACCTGCGCTGGCGTGAATTTATCGGTACCTACAAAAGGCAAATAGTTGATGGCAAAAGCAAGCTTTTTATTGTGCGATTTGCCCATATCGACCAGATAAACCAATTCGAAAATTTCATTGGTTTTGTTGGGAATATAATAAAAATTGGTTCCTGGTTTCAACTCTTTCTTTGACAATTCCTTTTTGAAATCTATAAACACAGGTTGAATGTGTTGAGGAGTATCTTTCGCAAATTCATTGTAGAAAACCGACTTATCGTTACGGTTAATGTTTATTGGTGTAATTTTAGGCTTGGTGACTTTGACTATGTTTTTATCGATTCCTTTGCGTTTATATGCGACTACGTAGTTTTCCTTATAATTATCGTTTGCAAATTTAATAAGTTGTTCTTTGGTAATGTTTTCCAGTTCATCAAGAAATTTCACCCTATCCAGCCACTTTCCCTGATTCTGAAAAGCATCATAAATCATGTATGCCCGGCTCTGATAATCCTCCTGGTTGCGAATCTCACTTAGCCGCAAATCGTTAACAACAGCCTTTATCAGCCAGTCGTCAAACTCGCCTTTTTTTATTTTATCAATTTCACCTAAAATAAGATCCTTGACAGTTTCCAGCGATTGCCCTTCACGAGGATTTCCCCAGAAGGTATGGATCCCATAATCGATATAGAACTGGGTGTACGAACCGCCGCGCAATATCTTTTGCTGCTGAACCAGATTAAGATCAATCAAACCAGCCGCAGAATTATTTAGGATCATATCAATGAGCTGGACATATTTTTTATCCTCGGTACTATCTCCTTTAAAGCGGAATGCCAGATTAACCGTTTCGGCATCAGGTCCAAGAACTTCTTTTACAACAGGGCTGGTAATTGGCTCCTCTTTGGGTTGAACTATTTCCGGTAGTGGTTTTGACTTCATCTGGCCAAATGTTTTGTCGATCATTACAATGGTCTTTTCCATATCCAGGTCGCCTGCCATAATAATGGCCATGTTGTTGGGAACATAATAGGTTTCGAAGAACTTTTGAATATTTACAAGCGAAGGATTTTTAAGGTGTTCGGCAAATCCAATTATATCGCGGCCCAGGGGATGTTTGGCAAATAACCCGCTCATTAACGCTTCATAAAGTTTTGAGCGATCCCTGTCCTGGTACATGTTAAACTCCTCATAAACAGTTTCCAGTTCGGTATGGAAAAGCCTTAACGCTATGTTGCCAAACCGTTCATACTGAAGATTAAGCCATCGACCTAATTCGTTTGAAGGGATATCTTCAGTATATGTAGTACCCTGATAATCGGTAAAGGCATTGGTTCCCTGGCCTCCGATCAGTTGCATCAATTTATCGTATTCATTGGGTATAGCATAAGCCGAAGCTAAAATAGAAAGGCTGTCGATACTGGCAAACAACCTGACTTTCTCCAATGAATCGGTGGTTGCCCTTCTTTTTCAAAAAGATCGGAAATTTTTTGGAGCAATTCATTTTCTTTGTCCCAATTGGTAGTGCCGAATTTACTCGAACCTTTAAACATCATGTGTTCGAAATAGTGTGCCAAACCAGTTGTTTGGACAGGCTCAAGTATGGATCCGGCTTTAACCGAAATCAATGTTTGAATTCGGGGGGCATCTTTTACGACCGAGAGATAAACTTTTAACCCATTTTCAAGGGTGTACAAACGCAAAGCCATGGGATCGTTTGTAACAGTTTCGTAGGAATAACCGTTAACATCGGTTGCTTTTTTAACTTAAATTCGGATTTACCGCAACTTCCCACAAAAGGAAAATTAAAAAAACATTTGAGAGAAAAACAAATCTTTTCATAATAAAATGTTTTGGTGTTTAAAATTGTTGTATAGCTGGTTTCATGGTTTTAGGTTCTTAATTAATTGGAGCAAATCAGTGATTCATATTTTAAATTTTTAAAGGTTGGTTTACTTTTTGGTATCCGGTAGAAAACGGTTTATTGTTATGTTTCGGATATTATTACCAAAAAGCAAGGTTTTCAAACAAAATAAACAGCAATATCAAAGTAAATGTATGGTAATTTTGAATAAAAAGCAATTATTCGCAAACGAGAACTTAAGTTAACTTATGCCAGTATGTTTCCAATTTGAAAAAGTCAAATATTTTAACAGGCAGTGTAAAATAAGTTTACATCTTTTTTGGTGTTTATTTTTAAATGTGCTGATAATGTTTGTATTATAAATATGGTATCTTTTTTGATCATTCTCACACCAAGAATGCATAGCAATGAACCAAATCAAACAAACCATTCGAAATCTTTATAAAAACCCAACTTTTGGATTTGTTACTGTTTTGGTTTTGCTTTTAGTTTTGCCATTGCATTGCTGCTTGCTGGTTATGTATTTAATGAGTTATCATACGATAAGGATTTGCCTGGTGTTGATCAGATTTTTAGATTGTCTACAAAAAAAGGAATAACAAGTTTTAAAGGAGACCTAACCGACGTACTTAAAGAACGATATCCGGAAATAGAGAAACTGTGCCGATACGAAAATGAAAAATTTGAGATTGTGTATGACAATAATCCATTGAAAGTTGAAAATGTTGTACTGACTGACAATGATTTTTCTCCATATTTTCAGTAAATCTTCAATCAGGTAATCTTGATAATCCTCTACCCGATATAAATAGCATGGCAATAAGTTCATCGCTTGCAAGAACGATATTCGGCAATGAAGATCCCATTGGTCAGGTTTTAACATCCAACACCG
>JAAUTT010000818.1 GCA_012031335.1 Bacteroidales bacterium
AAGCTACCCTTCCAATAGGAAATGGATGTGCCTATTTTTTGAGTTGAGTCGGGAAGGTAATTCGCAGAAAAATCTAAACCTGAACCGGTAAATCGCTGTGTTGCCTTAGCATTTTGCAGAAGGTTGCCCGTTTCTGTTCCATTTAAGAATGAAGTCCTCTTTAGTTCTGAAATACTTCGTTCATTCTCTCTGCTTGTATTCAGGCTAAGACTATAGTCGAACTTCTCTTTAGCCATGTTCAACTCAAGGTTACCTGATTGTTCCAGGTTTCCACCGCTCAAATCGACACTCCCATTGGTTCCCTTAATTTTCTTTTTAGTGATAATATTGATTATACCAGCCGCTCCTTCTGCTTCGTATTTTGCAGAGGGCGTTGTGATTACTTCGATCGATTCAATTGTACCGGCAGGGATTGTCTTTAAGGCTTCTTTCAGGTTTTTAGCCATTATATTGGAAGGAAGTCCGTTAATAAGCACTTTAATATTTCCATTCCCTCTTAACTTTATCTCACCTCCGGCATCTACAGTTACCATAGGGGTATTTCGTAAAACATCGGTTGCCGAACCGGATTTGTTGCCGATATCAGCCTTTGCATTATAAACCAGTTTATCGCCTTTATTCTGTACCAGAGCTTTTGCGCCTACTACTACAACTTCGTTCAGCATATTTTTGTCTCCTTGTAAATTGATTCGGCCGAGGTCTGTTATTTTGTTACTGGTGATAGAAAGCTCTTTGGAAAAGTACTTTTTGTAGCCTACTAATGAAACACAAAGGATAAAATTTACCATCCTTATTCGTGGTTAATTTAAAGGTTCCGTCCATAGCAGACATATCGGTCTTAACAACATCCTTATCCCCTTTCATAAGAATGATGGTTGCGAACTCAAGTGGTAGCTGGGAGGCAGAGTCTACCACAATCCCCTTAACCACTGCCTCCGGAATTGATGAATTTTGGGCAGACGCATTGTTCAGTATAGTCTGAAGGAAAATAAAAGCCATTAAAAATTTGAGAGGTTTTGCTTTAATCATTGATGAAACTTATTTTTATTAATAATGGCTACAAAATAAGTTCACAACAATAGTGGGTAACGTCTAAAAGAAACTGAAATGTAGAAAAATCCTACTCAATAGTAGTTTATAAATACCTGAATGTTTAGTGCATTAAAAATCTAACCACTTTTTTAATAGAATGGCTTTTTCTCTGCTCACAACAATATCGGTGTTGGAATCCTTCCTGAGCACAATTTTTAATTTGCCATTAAAATAATTATTTACAAACTGAATTGCATCCATATGAATAATATACTGTCGGTTAGCCCTAAAAAACAATTTGGGGTTTAGTTGTTGCTCAAGTTCTTCCAATGTATTGGGAATTGTTTCCTCTGTTCCGTTATGCAGTTTGGCCCTGGTTATTTTAAACTCTGAATAAAAATAGGCAATATCTTCAACCCGAATCGTTTTATAACCGTCCTTATACTGTAATAGAAAGCGGGTTCTAAATTCAGTTGGTTTTAAGCATTGTATCAAATTATCCAACGGTAAACCCGGTTGCATCCGGGGCACTGTATCAACCTTTGCTAAGGCCGCCTCCAGTTCATCCTGTTCAATCGGTTTTAAGAGATAATCAATGCTATTCATTTTGAACGCTTTAAGAGCGTATTCGTCATAAGCAGTTGTAAAAACAATGGGGCTATCCACCTTCACCTGTTCAAAAATTTCGAAGCATAAACCGTCTGATAGTCTAACATCCATTAGAATGACTCCAGGATGCCCGTTCGAACGAAGCCAGGCAACACTTTCCCCAACACTCTCCAGCACTTTTATTGTAGCTTCGGGAATGATGTTGCGAATCAAACGTTGCAACCTATCCGAATTTGGTTTTTCGTCTTCTATGATTAAAATATTACCTGTCATTTGCTAAATATATGAGTGGAACTTCAACCCTGAAAAAGGAACTCCCTTTTGTAATTATCGGCTGGAGATTTGTTAACAAACTATAACGCCGAATGATATTGCTTAGCCCAATACCCGTGGAATCTATTGAGTTTTCAATGGGAAGTAATGTGTTTTCTATAATCAGAACCTTGCTATCGTTGTTATAGATTTTAATTTTCAAGGGGTTGACTTTTTGTGTTTTGTTATGTTTTAAAGCGTTCTCCACTAACAACTGTAGCGTAAGCGGGAGAATGTAAAAGGATTGTGATGTCGTGCTAATTGTAATTTCGAACATTACCCCGTCTCCAATGCGCTGTTTTATAAGGAAAATGTACGACTGCAAAAACAATAGTTCTTCTTTTAGGGCTATAAAGTCTTTCCGGGAATTGATTAACATGTACCGGTAAATTTTCGAGAAATTTTCGGCATAATCGTAGCCCAGTTTCTGATTTTGCAAGATTAGTTCCGACAGAACACTCAGATTATTAAAAACAAAATGCGGGTCTATTTGAAGTTTAAGCGATTGAAGTTCAGTCTCTGTAACGGCCCTGTCAAGTTCCGATGCTTTTAACAACGTTATTTTTCCAGTTTACGATCAGATAATCGCCAATATTAACTCCAATAATTACGAACGAAATGATTACACTTACCACAATCCATTGTATAAAACTTCGTGTTTCCTCAAAAAATATTTGCATAGGAGGGCCAGGTGCGGGCATAGGATCCGCGATTTCATAAAAGAAATAATAAATGTAGCTCTGAATTAACAAACAAACCGATATGAAAATGAGGTTAATGCCGATTTCAAGGGAAATGCGCTTACGTGGATGTTCGGTCCAGGTTATGGTTTTGTTAAGTTTATTACTGACTCTTATACTTGATTCGGAAATTATTATACAAAAAACAAGCTCTAAAACCAGGTCGAAGATTTTTTCAGGAAGGCCATCTTGAAAATAGTCCTTCCAATAAGGATCGTATGGATCCAACAAAAAAGGTAACGAGGTTAAAAAGCAAAAATGCAAGTAATACAATTACTATCCGTTTATATTTATCGCTTAAAAGAGTTTCGTTCTTCGAAATCATGCATATTATGATTTAACCAAATGCTAAAATTCACCTAAAGTTACCAATTGCAAATATTTTAATTTCATAATCGTGGATAAAACTTTTTTTACCCAAGTGATAGAAACTCCGTTTAAATAGTAGTATTTTTTTACCCGGGTGAAATTTTGTACAACTAAATATACTTTGGGGTTTAACTGGTAATTTCTTGTTTCTAAGTATGGATACCAAAAAAATTATTTTCTTTAGTGCGTGGAATGGACGGTGAACAAAAATCCTTTCGGACAATTGGTTATTTATGGCGAGGAATACAACTATCCTCC
>JAAUTT010000819.1 GCA_012031335.1 Bacteroidales bacterium
AAATGGCTTTATGTGACTTAAAGTTCAAAAAATCCTAATGTTTTGTATGAGTTAGGTATCAGACAATCATTTAATAAACCAGTTACCTTAATAAAAAGATAATTTGACAGATAGAATTTTTTGATATACAAGGTTTTAGGGATTAGAGTTATGATTCTTCATTGAGAATTTGATACAGTTGAAAAAGAAGTAACCAAGCTTTCGGAGATTTTATTGAACACTTATAATAATGAAACAAAAGATATTAACTCTATAATTGATTTATTATCTATAAAACAAGCATCTGTAAATACAAATATTAACATATCACCTGAACTATCAATAATATTAAAATCATTAGAAAATTTAGACGATAAAATTTCAAAAATTCAAAATAAAAATCTATTGAATAATGAAGATATCTTTAAAGAAGAAAATATTAATTTTCCAATTGCAGATTTCACTACTTTAAAAGTTGGAGATAATGTAATTCATTTTAGATTTGGAGAAGGAGTAATTAAAGAAATTGATGGTAAAACTCCAAATCTTAAAGGAACTGTGGAATTTAAGGATTATGGACAAAAATATTTATTATTGAAATTTGCAAGATTAGGAAAATTAACAAATAACGAGGCCTAACACGGTGTCAAACACAATGCTATTTTCAGTGAGTTGCGAGCTTAGTCACTCGCCTCGAACCAATTCGCCGCCACAAACCTGACTTGGTTAATTTCGGCTGATTTTTACGGCGGCGCCCCTCCCCGGCACAAACCGGATTTGGTCAAATACGACTGAACGTTATCGCCGGGCGGGGTATAAACTGGATACTGATGTGCCCCCGAAATTAGCACTGTGTTTACACCCAACGTTGTGGGGCATTGTAAAAGAGACCAATTAACAGGACAAGAAACCTTAAAATATCACTGATTATTTCGATTCTTTTTATCGGACTGATTCGATTGAAACCAATCTGGGAAAGAAATCCAGGTGGATTTTGGAATCTTCTATTCTATTTGGCGATTGCTATTTTGTTTTTCTGGTTGATTATTAAAATCATAAAGGAGATTTTTAGACTTATAAAACAAAGGAAAAATCTGACATTTAAATTATTCATTCCGTTTTTGATAATGACTCTTTTGTTTTTGGACGGAATGATTAATCCCTTAAAAATAGACCTGAATAGAATTTATGGAAATGTGATTTTTAGAGCATGTTTTGAAGGCACACAAAATCAGGCTACTTTTAAACTATTAGACAATAACAAATTTGAAATCCACTGGACAGGTGTGTTCTTCTATGATGAGTATTTTGTTGGGACTTATGAAAAACATGGTGACACATTGTACCTTGACTATCGTTGGAAAAAACCAATAAGATTTGGCGAGCGTATTCTAATGAATAATGAAAAGGAATATTGCAAACAATACGCAGTAAAAATGATAGTCTTAGAAATGTGGTACCTTTTTATTATGGATATTGTAAAGGATTGAATTGAAAATTAAAATGATAAAAAACAACGACCCCACAACACACAATATAAAACAGTTGGGGTTCAGTGGTTTTGCGAGGGTTTGGTTCCCGCTTCAGCTTTTTTCTCGGTGGATACAGACGCACTCCGAAAACCCAACCGTTTCATATTGTCAAACGTTGCCAACAATTATGAAAAAACTCCAAAATGACAGAATGTCAATCATGTAAAATAAAATCATGTGAGATTATCGAATCTTGTGATAATAAGAATTATCCCTATAGATTATGCAAAACTTGTCATCAAAGATTAATTGATAGAGCATTAAGGCCTCTGGAATATTTTAATTTGACATCAAAACATGGAATGACTTTTTTACTACATGATGATTTCTATGATGAAAATGGAGATGCTTGTCAACCAAAAATTAACGTGGAATTTGATGAGCAACTTGAGTTCCCAAAATTTGAACAGATAAAAAACGATTTAGAAAAATTGATTGATTATTCAATTGTTCAATGGTGGTTTAGAGACAACACGGTTAACGAACTAAAAAAATTTGATCAGTCAAATGTTCTGTATTCATTGAAAAAAAGAATTGATGAAAATAGAGGATTAGGTTATAGAATTTATGAATTAGCTGCAAAAGTCTTAGGTTTATATGCAGGTGATTGGATTAGAGAGGAATGGAAATATCACAATGTTGATAATTTAGGCAATTATTCAGAAGCTTTAGCATACTGTTTACCTTTGACTGAAGGATTTTATTACTTCACTGATACTCTTGATAAAATTGATAATCCAAATATATTTTCTGAAAATTAAAAGGACTTATTTACTTTCAATCAGATTTATCGCTTAACTGGATTGAGAAAAATATATACAGGGTTAAGAATATTTCAAATTCGTGGGGTTTTTTGTCTGTTGCATCAAGATTTGATTGGAAAAGAGCCAAAAAATGGCTGGATTCTGGTAGACCATTGAGTTTAGTTGCATTAGATACTTTGGTCAACTGTTCTGTGACATCTAAGACCTTAAATAGTACAATTTGGTTAAAAGAGAACCCACAGAGACTTTTAAATCCTGACTCGATTGAAAATATGAATAAGGCACTAAATGATTATCTTGCAAAAGATAATGTTACACGAGTACGAAATTTGTATTGATAAAATTCAAAATGATTGGGATAATATATTGAAAATTAAATAATAACTGTTGGCAACACGCGGTATATTTTAATTGCCGGTTCATCGCGTATCCGAGCTTCTTGCTTTTAATAAAATAATTGTAAACTGATACTGATGAGCTTCGAAATCGGCAACTAAACATACCGCCATCGTTACCTGCTATTGTAAAAACTATACTGCGAATAGAAAAATGACTGAAGATGAAATATTAAATACGCTTGACAATTCAAATGACGGATATTATTGTTCGTTCATCGATCTTGGAAACGTATACTCATACCTTATTGACACAAGAATAAATATATTTCGTGGTGACAATGACCGTTGGGCAATTGCCATCGAAAGACTTGGATATAATCCGAGAGCAGGAGCAATTATTCTTGATATCAATTATTATGGAAATTGCTTGAAAAATTTAGAATGCTATAATGGCCGACCAACAAGCTATTACAGTATTCAACCAATTAACGCCGACAACTTCAACGAAACTATTGATGGAGAAAGTTTAAAATCAGATGCGGAATTTTGGTTGGTTCGTGGACAACAAGTTCTATTAAGCCACAATAAGCAGGATTACACAGATGCTGGTATTGAATTGAAAGAGTATGAGCCAAATAGAATAAGTGCTGAAGAAGTTGGCAGACTTGTTGTTTCGCAATATCGAGACTTATTTCGTGCAACGGGCA
>JAAUTT010000820.1 GCA_012031335.1 Bacteroidales bacterium
TATTTTAATCAATGTCTATAACTTGTTGATTTTTTATGCCCTGGTCCTGCTTCTCGGCACACTAAGTTTGTTGGGGATTACGAAGCATTTTCTGTCGCGACGTTAAGAGCTAAATTAGAAGCAAGCACTTTAAAATCTGCAACTCCGCCCCTACAAAATTTATATGATGTTAGCCGATGTTTTTATTTTTCAGGTCTTATATTTGACTTTATTGTTTCTATCTCCGATTTAGTATCATATTTTGTTAAATAGATTCTCAAGGTATCACTTGCAAAAAAATCTTGGCTACATTTATTAATCCATGTTCCATTAATAAAAGTATTTTTATTTAAAGAATCAGGATAAAATGGTTCGTCATATTCAATCCATACTGTTTCAGATTTAACTGTATAGCTTATCTCTCCTTTTGAATTTTTAATCTCAAGTTGAAATGGCTTGTATCCATCCATTTTTACAACTATTACAGGATCCTTGCAAAATCCTGCTTGATCTAATACTTCAAAATATCCCTTAGCGTTAGATTTTTCAATATCTCTACCGTATAGTAGATTTATACTGGCATTTGAGATAACTTTTTTGGTTTCTTTATCTATGATTATTCCTGAAACTCGGATTGTACAATCACATGAACAAATCAAAATTAAACATAATCCATAAATGATTTTCATGGTTATCGCTGTCCTTTTTTTAAAATTTTGGCTAACATCCATATATCATTATATTGCTATATCACCTCTAATCCCCATTATCCGGCTTTAAATGTTTGTAAATGTTTACAAATGTTTGCAAGTATTAATGAAGTTAAAGCTATTAGAATCAAGAAAATGAGTTTTTTATATCTGTATTTTAAATTTGCTTTTTGTCTTTGTTTATTATTATAGGCAACAGCTTAGCATTTTTTTTATTTTAATTTCCATTCGGTCAACACAAGAGTTATTATAATGTCTGGCCAGGTTTCATAACCAATCAAATTTGCTTTTACTGGAAGAACATTTGTATTTATCCATTTATCATGTCCAACAATAAACATTATTGCCTCATATTCCAAATCCCATTAAACGGATTTACAACTTTAAGCATCATCATTTCACTTTTCCTGTCTTTTAACTGTCTGTGTAAATTCAATCTCTATGGTTTTTTCGGGATTTAATTTTTTTTTCACAACCTTCATTGAAGTTATTTCCTTTTTGTCTGTTTCTACTTCTATGAAGAGTTTCTCACCAGGATAAATTTGCAGGATTTTCTCTTTCACAAAATATGGTGTGCTTTCAACTTTCTGCTCATAGTATTTTTCTCCGTCAACAGGTAGTTTCAAAATGAACTCATCTCTTTTTCCTGGTCATTCTGTGCGTAAGTAAAAGCATAACTTAAACTCAGCAAAATTGTTGTAATTACTCTTGTTCTCATTGTTCTTGTTTTTATAATGAATGCTAAGGTTTCGCATATAAGTAGTGGCGGTTGTTCGGAGCACGTTAATATCCCACTAAACCAAAAGTATTTTGAAAACTAAACTTTAAATTTACACTAAACCCCGCCATTGATTATGCATTTTATTGTGTGCATCCTTTATTTGTAAACCAAATCAACCCATTTATTTAGCTACCATTTTTCCAAAATACAAATCGCGAACCCATCCTGTACTTAAATAAAAACCCTCAATTTTATCTTTTTTATTACGTTGGAATCGTATAATAAATCCGCCAGAGAATATATCTTTTAGCAAAGGCTCAAATTTGATCTCATCATTCCTTGGTATTTTTATTTGTAAGCTGTTGTCTTTTATGGATATATTATATTTTGTATCTAATTCTAAACTGTAAAAACTTCCTTGATATTCTTCAAGTTTTGCAGACGGCAATGTAATTTTATTTACTTTTTTATAAGTGCTGAGTCCCGCACCCTCTGTAAAAACCTCTAATTGCGCATTTAATGAGTCTCCAGTAAACGTTAGGGTTGATAACGTTAGTGCCGGTGTAGGATTAGGTATTTTGAAAGTTGTATTGCTTGTCGCAACCAAATCTGTCGTCCCCAGACTCAGTTTTTCATTGTTATAGTTAATTTTTAATAAAGTTTGTGTACTCATTTCAAAATAATCTCCTGCCCAACCTTCCACAATTTTATTATCTGTTTTAAATGCTGGCGGCTGAAGGTTTTTATCTTTTAAAAACAAATCCGCAACTTTATAGGGCAGATTGGTATTTAAATTTGCCAAATTTGCCAATAACACTACTGAAAAATGCTCATCAGGGAATCTAATCATAAAACTTCTATAACCAGCATCAGCACCGCCATGCCCCACCATTTTATATCCTTGTAATTACTAACAAGCAGTCCTGATGCATAGGTTTGTGGTGTTTTGTTGTTCAGTTCCTCTGTCACTTGCATCAAATTAATAAATTCATCGCCGCCTACTTTTTTAGTATAGAAATTTTCATCCCATTAGCTAAGTCTTCAACAGTAGTGAATAAACTGGTAGCTCCGTAGTTATCGAAATAGGGAATGCTTATTTTCCATATCCCTTTATTGTCTTTTCTGTATCCGGAAGTTCGATTTGGAGTTATTTCAGCATGGTCACTATGAAAATGTGTATTTATCATTCCAAGTGGTTTAAAAAAAACTGAGTCAGCATAATCCCTGAGTGAAACACCTGTAATTCTTTTCACAGCAATGGCTGCCAACGTATAACCGGTATTGCAATAGAGATATTTCTCTCCCGGCATAAAATTCAATGCCTTTTGCCTTGCTAACATGTCAAGAATATCTTTTCGGTAACTAAATCGTCTGCCCGCCAACCCGCCAATCTTTGCAATATCCATTGGTCTCTGATGCCGCTTGTATGATGTATAAGGTTTTTAAAAGTAATCTTGTGACCAAAATCGGGAACTTCGGGTATATATTTTCTGATATCATCATTCAAAGATAGTTTTCCTTCCAGTGACAAACGAACAATGGCTGCTGCGGTAAATTGTTTAGATATAGAGGCTATATGAAATATTGAAGTTGGGGTGATGGCGATGTTATATTCCATATTGGACATACCATACCCCCGCTTATAAATGATTTTCCCGTCTTTCAATATTGCTAAAGCGCAACCAGGTGAATTAGTTTTGTCATATTCGGCAAAAATCGCGTCCACTTTTTTTGAAAGTGAATCGGGAATTTGTCCGTACGTAAATGTGAATGTGAAAAGGCTAACAAACAGAATGGTGAAAATTAGTCGCATAATATTTAGTTTATTTTTGGTAAAATAAAATTTATAATGGTTTAGTATCTCACAAGGTTGCACACAACATCCAAATGACATTACTCCTGT
>JAAUTT010000821.1 GCA_012031335.1 Bacteroidales bacterium
GCGGAATTACTGCAGAATTCTGCAAAATTTTCCAGAATGTTCCATAAAATTTTGAATATGAATGAATGTATAATGAATGAATATAACTTAAATATGAATATGAAATAGAATGAAGGGGAGTGAATACATATAACAGAGTTAGATATAAGAAACAACAATATTGAAGACAAGACTTCTAAAACTAAAAGAAAAGACTTAAGAATGAAGATCAGACTTTGTCTACAAGACTAAGAGAAGCATTCGCTTTCATAATATTGAAAACATGCAAAGAGCCAATTTTTTACATACTTCTTCCAATTGTTTTCAACCTTATCTTTTACCTTTAAAAAATCTTTACCTTGACAATTTGGTGGATGTATCGTATGAGAAAAAAGGAAATAAAACCCAACTGGGTATTTTAATAGTTGTAGGAATACTCATATTGTTTATTGCATTCAGCAATTACATTATACTAACCCTTGGACAGTTCTTTAAGAAAGCGGGAGAAGTAGGAATCCGAAAATCCATTGGTGGCAAAAACCTGGATATCCTGAAAATGTTTATACATGAAAATACCATTCTGATATTTGCATCATTTATTCTTGGAGGTGTAGTAAGTTATACATTAATCCCTGTTTTTAACCATATTTCGCAAAGTCAGATTTACCTCAATTTAATTAATATTGGTTCATTAACTGTATTTTCTGTTTCCACAATCGTAATGCTTGTGCTGTTGACCAGCATTATTCCTGTTTTTGTTTTTCGCAAAGTAAAACCCACGCAATTAGTTGGAAGAAGGGCTTTTATGGGAAAAAGGGCAACATCGTCGCAGGTATTTGTTGGGCTCCAATATACCTTAACTATTGTATTGATCATTGCAACAATTGTGATCAACAAACAAACCAACTTCTTAAAAACAAATCACTCGGCTTTTCGGATGACCATATTATTTCGGTAGATGTACCTTATTTAAGTCAGGAAACTGCGGTTGTTCTGCGTGATATTTTGAAAAACATCCGGAGTAATCAGTGCATCGTTAACGAACAGAAATTATTTTGACGGTTATTCTTCAAATTCATTTAATGTGTCTCCTACTGAAGTTATGGAAACATACCTGTTTAAAGTAGATCAATATTTCATCCCCACCCTTGGTCTTAATTTGGTTGCCGGAAGAAATTTTTCTGAAAAAGAGGTTAACCCATTTGATATGTCGGTTATCGTGAATGAAGAGTTTGTATCGCGGATGAGTTTTAATGGATCGCCTATTGGAGAAAAAGTAACCGACGGAAGTCAGATTTTTACAATTATTGGTGTAGTAAATAATTATCAGTTTTTAACATCAAGAGAAAAAATTGAACCAATGGTATTACATGCCAGAACCAATATAGGTAATGGTTACAGCGCTATCCTTTTAAAATGCAATCCTGAAAGTATCAGCAATGTTATTGCTGCCATTAAAGAGGGTTGGAAAGAAATAAATACAAAAGAAGAGTTGAATTATATTTTTTGGGATCAGGAATTGGAAAAACGGTATGAGGCTGAAGAAAGGTTAAGTAAAATAATTATGTATGCTTCTCTCATAGCTATTGTAGTTCTAACTCTGGGATTGTTTGGATTAACGGTTTTGGTTTCAGCTCAAAGGACCAACGAAATTGGCATTCGTAAGGTTAATGGTGCCAGTGAATTGGATGTCTTATTGTTGCTTAACAGCGATTACATGAAATGGGTAATAATAGCCTTTATACTCGCCTGCCCTTTGGCAGTAAAATTATTGAACCTGTGGCTGGAGAATTTCGCCTACAAAACTGAAATCAACTGGTGGGTTTTTGCAGTAGCTGGTATTATGGCTTTATTTATTGCACTGCTCACAGTTTGCTGGCACAGTTGGCGCGCAGCCACCCGAAACCCGGTGGAGAGTTTGAAATATGAGTAAATTGTCTGAATTAGGATGGTCGGGATTAAAAGATGAACAGGATAAAGAAAATAGCTCAGGATGAGATTTAAAAATGAACAGGAAATGAGAAGGAGAATTTGGCTTAACGTTTTTGAAGGGCATTGGAATAAAGGATTAATTCAAAAATGAGAATTTTAAAATAAAATGAAAATTTTTAAAGTTAAATTCAGGGATATTATTAAAAATAAAAACAACAGCCTTGTAAACATTCTGGGTTTAAGTTTAGGATTTGCGAAGTACCATTATTTTATTCATATGGGTATTCTATCAATTGAGTTTCGATGGTTTCTTCAAAAACAAAGAAAATATTTACCGAGTGAATTTTAGCGGTGAAATAAACGGTAAAATTGAAAAAGGTCGCTGGAGTCCGCAAGGTATAGGCCCCAGGCTTTAATGGATTTTCCTGAAGTGGAAAATTTCACACGAATAAGAGAAATAGAAAGAAACCCGTTTAGAATTGGCAAAAATCAGTTTTATGTTGAAAAAGGACTGATGGCTGATTCGACCTTTTTCTCCGTTTTTCTTTTGAAGCTAAGTATGGTGATTTATCAAATTCGCTTAACAGAAAAGATGTCATTGTGCTTGATGAATACCTTTCTGAAAAATGTTTTGGAAAAGAAAACCCACTTGGAAAGGTAATTGTAATTAAAGGCCAAAACTATTCTGTTAGTGCTGTAATAAAGAGTATTACTGGAAACTCACATTTGCAGTTCCGGTATTTACTTCCGCTATCGAACTTACCCGAAGATTGGCACAGAAACAAATGGGGAACCGATAATTGCATACAATACCTTGTATTTAATTCGAAAATAAACCAGCACGATTTTGAGAAAAAGCTAACACAAATGCTTTATAGTAAAAACAGTATATGGAAAGATTTAAAAGGAAAACTGTTTATTCAACCTCTGGAAGAAATTCACTTAAGTAAAGGTTTTATACTCGATAATAAAGGGGAAGCAAATATGCGAAACGTTAAGATGATTAGCATTGTTGCATTGATTATATTTTTAATCTCCGTCATAAACTTCACAAACATGTTTATTTCTTCCTCTTTGCAACAATCTAAATCAATCGGGGTAAAAATAACTTCAGGAGCAAGCAGGCTAAGGCTTATTAAAGAGTTCATATGGGAAGTTGTCTTTTTTGTATTTATCTCATTCATACTTTCCGTTGTGCTTATTAAAGGTTTTATTCCTGTTTTTGAGACAATAACCAATATTTCAATACAAATAAATATTGCAAGCTTAAACTTTCTTCTAATTGGAAGTGCGGTTGTGTTCATTACCATAATAATTGCGAGTTGTATTCCAATATACTTTAGTTTATCGATGGAATATCTCAGGGTTTGTTATTAAAACCCGACTTTCATCCAA
>JAAUTT010000822.1 GCA_012031335.1 Bacteroidales bacterium
TAATGAATACCGGAGATAAGAATGTTATTGTCAATATTCAGCCGTTCTCTGGTATTCCTGACGAATATGTTGCCTACGTTTATGATGAACTTAAAAAAGTATATCCGTTTATTTCACTCCGAAAACCAATTAAATTACCCGAGCTGGCTTATAATAGTCATCGAAACAGATACAGAGCCGATTCTCTCATCAGATTTCTAAAAAGCCGAACACCAGATGGAGAAGTAACCATTGGACTAACCAGAAAGGATATTAGTTATACCAAAGGTGAAATTGCCGATTATGGCATTATGGGTTTAGGTTATATGCCCGGTCAGGCTTGCGTTGTTTCATGTTTCAGATTAAATAAAGAGAAAATTAAAATCCAGTTATTTAAAGTTACTATTCCCGAGTTAGGACATACGCAAGGTCTTCCTCATTGTAGGGTTAAAACATGTTATATGAGATCTGCAGAAGGGAAAAACCATACGGATGAAGAAGATGGGTTTTGTAAAGATTGTAAAAAGTTTCTTGTTTCGAAGGGATGGAAATTCGAAAATTAGAAATAATTAAACACCCCTGCCGCAACCTATTAAACATTTCACCGTCATTTCTGCAACAAAGCATATTATGAAAACAACCGGATTTATCTTCGCTGCTTTTTGTTCTTACCCTTATCTCCTGTAATAAAGAAAGAACAATGAATCCCAAAATGGGATTAAATTTTTATTTAACGAAATACGACCTGAGGGAGAATCCATTTGTTGATTATAGCGAGGTAAACATGGATACAATAGCGTTAGAAATTATACCTTTTATTTCTTACAGCAATATTTCCTATTACGATACAACTGCAAATAATCAGATTATTTTAGGCTTAAACACAAGCAAAAACAATATCAATTTTGCCGGTAATGCCAGAATGTTTGTAGCCAAATGGGACGACAGACCTGTTTTTTTAGGTTTTCTCTGGTCCATTAACTTTTCAAAAAGAAGCAACTGGATTATAATTGAAGATCCCTTTGAACACGACGGTCTTAAAGTAAATGAATTAAGAATTCTTGCGAACCCAATCACTCACATTTATGTGACAGACCGTTACTTTTTAGAGCAACTGAAAACTGATAAAAAGTTAAGGTAAATCCAACCAGCTTAAGCCAAGTACCTTCCTTTTGAAACAAAAAAAACAGCTTACCCCGAAAACTATCCATTTACCGATAACCTATCGATAAAATTGCAGAAAATATGCAGTTTTTTAAATTCAGTTATTAAAAATAAAACTGTTGTATGCCGTTTTTTATAAATTTAAGGAAACCTTAATTTATTATGGATTACGCGGAGAAATCCAAAGAAATCTTACCCTTGAGTTACAAACCCTGCAACTTGAATATGATAAGCTGAAGAGTCTTTATAACTTATCTGTTAAGCATCATCGAACTGCCGAAAATTTAGTTTGGGAAACTGAGAATAAATTCAGTAGATTATTTGAAGATGGACCATTCGGTGTGGTCCTGGTAAATTCCTCCGGCAGATTTATTTCGGTAAACGATGCTTTTTGTAACATGACAGGATATACTGAACTTGAACTTCAAAATCTTTCCTTTATCGATATAACACATCCCAATCATTCCAAAAATGATTATGAAAATATTCAGAAATTATTAAAACATGAAATATCAAGTTACAATACCGAAAAAAGATATATCCGAAAAGATGGAAAAGAAATCTGGGCATCGGTAACAGCCAATGCAAATTTCAACAAGGATGGGCAATTCCTTTATTTAATAGCAGTAATTGAGGAAATTACTTTACGAAAAAATGCAGATGCGGTATTAAATAAAGTAACGGAAAGACTGGAACTTGCAACCAAATCGGCAAATATTGGAATTTGGGACTGGGATGTCCAATCAAATTTGTTGGTTTGGGATAACCAAATGTATAACTTATATGGTTATCACGATATTTTCCAGGTTGGTTATGAAACATGGTCGGGTAGTTTATATCCTGAAGACAAAGCGATGGCTGAACAGGATTTGAATAAAGCCATTTTGGGTGATGGTGAGTTTAATACCGAGTATAGAATTTTGTGGCCTGACAATGCTGTTCATTGGATCAAAGCTACTGCTAAGGTTTTTTACGACAGCAATTCAGCTCCTATTCGCTTAGTAGGTGTAAATTACGATATAACTGAGCAAAGGAATAATACGGAGGCGTTGGCCGCAAGTAAAGCCAAGCTGGAAGCAGCTCTGGCCAGCATGACCGATGCTGTTTTTATTTCGGATGCTCTGGGTAATTTTATTGAAGTGAATGATGCTTTTGCAACCTTTCATAAATTCAAAGATAAAGACGCATATTTCGAGACATTAAAGGAAGATTCCGGTGTTATTGAGTTTTATTATCCAAACGGGCAATTAGTTCCTGTTGATCAACGGGCTATGCAAAGGGCATTAAGAGGTGAAATAGCCAAAAATGCCGAATATAAATTGAAGCGAAATGATACTGGTGAATCGTGGTCGGGAAGTTTTAGTTTTGCTCCCATCCTCGACCAAGCCGGGAAAATTGTGGGCTCAGTAGTTGCGGCTCGCGATATTACCGAACACAAGGAAATTGAGGCGGCTTTAGTCCGCAGTCGCGATTTATTACTTAATCTGGCAAGGCTGGTTCCGGGAGTTATTTACCAATACAGGTTGAATCCCGACGGAAGTTCGGCGTTTCCATACTCCAGTCCGGGAATGTTCGATATCTATGAAGTCACTCCCGAAGGGGTAAAATATGATGCCACTCCTGTCTTTGGACGGTTGCATCCCGAAGATTATAACATGGTTTCTCAGACTATTTTAAACTCTGCCCAAACGCTTGAAACTTTTTATTGTGAATTCAGGGTAGTACTTCCAAAACAGGGTTTACGCTGGCGATGGAGTCAGGCCCATCCTGAGCGCCTGGCCAACGGCGGTACTTTATGGCATGGTATCATATCCGATATAACTGAACGTAAACAAGCCGAAATTCTGCTTAAGGAAAAGTCCGATGAAATTGAGAAACAAAATAAGGAATATCATCAGCTTAATGAAGAACTTAAACAGACAAATGAGGAGTTACAGGAGGCAAAGGATCATGCAGAACAAAGTGATCAGCTTAAAACTGCTTTTTGCAGAATATGAGTCATGAGATACGAACCCCCATGAATGCCATTATGGGATTCGCGGAATTACTGCCAAAACAATTTAATAACCGGGAAAAACTTGAAAAATATTCGAAAATTATAAGTCAAAGAAGTTCAGATTTACTGGATATAATGAAATGAAATTCTGGACATTTCCAA
>JAAUTT010000823.1 GCA_012031335.1 Bacteroidales bacterium
TTCGTTCAATATTTACATACCCATCCTTCATACCCATCTCCGTTGGTTCGCCATTTACGGTCAGCAAGCATTTAGTGGACCATTCAGGAATTCTTACCTGAACTGACATTCATTTTCAGGTTTGGCTAATGATGTACTTATCTGAATCTTTCCGTTCTGGGGGTATGATGTAGTTTGAACGATTTCTGCTTTTTGCTTCCGGGGGTTAAAGGGTATATTTCCTCCGGCAAAGAAGTTTACCTGGATTCCGTTTTGCTTCTCCATTACAGCAGTAAGCGGAAAAGTAAACAAAGCACGGGGGCCGCTTGCCACACAACAATTTAGTCCCATAGCACACTGCTCACCACCTTCAAGTCGTTGTCCGTTAAGGGGAGTATATTTGGCCCAATCGGAACCATCGGGACTCATTGAACCGAGTAATGCGTTATAATATGTTTTTCAATGGCATCGGCATATTTGGAGTCGCCTGTTAACCTCAACAGCTGTTGACTTAATTTTATCCAGGTAACGGTAACACAGGTTTCCTGATAATGGAAAACAGGATAGGCCTGATGTTCCTTGCCATGGAACCAGCATTCAACTGATGATCCCGAACCGGCAACATTGATTTCCGTATCGTTTATGTTTTGCCATGCTTTTTCGACAGCAGTTTTATATTTTTCATTTCCGGTTAACCTGTATAGTTCCAGCAAACCTTCGTAACACGACATCATTTCGTAAGCTTTTTGTCCTTGTTCGTGTCCATACCAGTTTTTTTACAGGTTTTGGAAAGCGTTCGGCAACGTTTAACATTGGATTTCGAAATAAGCTGTGGCCCGTCTGCTGTTTCCCACTGCCTGACAATTTCTTCGGCAAAATCCAGGTATTTTTTATCGCCTGTCCGTGCATATAACTGACAAATGGGTTCCAGTACCGATGAGGCGGCCATTCCCTTGTGATTACCCATACTTACAATCAACACATTGCGATCCCTAAGCTCCTGCATCAGATGATCGGCAACCTTACCAGCAGCCAACAGGGAATTTTTATCTTTGGTAAGGTCGTAATAAGCCAGTAAGCCCAGCATACAATACTTGCGTCCCCAGATATCCCACGATTGCAGGTGATTGCCATCGGCATAATTGCCAATATATCCTTCGGGAGTCTGGGTAGCTATCAGACCGCTCACAGCAAGGTCCAGGGTTTCTTTTAGCTGAGGTTCCGGTTTGTAATTGTAGGCAAGCATTGCCGAGGTAAACCATTTACCCCAGAATTCACTCTGCCAGCAACTAACTTCGGTTCGTTTGCGGAAAGGAGCAATTAAACGATCTATATCCTGTGCAAGAATTCGATTCCTGTAAGCAGCATTCAGCTTATCGCCTATATATCCGTCTATCCTTGCAGCGGTTGCAGTGCACAGCTTATCCTTCACCACCGGATTTACCTTTGGCTGAGAAATGACTTGTCCGGATATCAAGATAAATACAAGAATGATCCCAATGATTTTTTGCATGACATGCTTCGATTAATGAATAACCAACAATTTATAACCGTGATTTTTTAGTGAAAGTAAACCTATTAAAAAACCTCATATGATGGGGCAGAAAAAAAAAGATTTTACCCTCCCGGATCAAAAATTTTGTACTCCCGATCAAAGGTTGACCCTCCCGGAATGAAAATATCGCCATCCAGATTAAAGATTTACCCTCCCGGATCAAAAATTACACCGTCCAGATCAATGGTTGACCCTCCCGGAATGAAAATGGTACGGAAAATCCCTCCTAAAACAGTTCGTTCTTTTCTAGTTCCGGATAATGAAAAGGCTGGAGGGCTTCTTCCTTGTTTGCCATAGCTTGGGAGGGTCGGATTCTGTTAATGGTATATGCTTCCATTAAATCCTGATCCAAGGGCTTGCACAATTCCTTTATATCAGGTTCTTTCAGGGAGGTATCGAGCCACACTTTTTCCATTCCTGCCGGAAGAATTACAGGCATCCGTTTTTTTGTATTGTGTATTTTAGCCATCAAAGGATTCGCTTCGGTAGTCAGGATGGAATAGGTAGGGATTATTTCTCCGGTAGTTCTATCGGTCCATTCGTCGTAAATGCCGGCAAAGAAAAAGATATCGGTATTCTTCAGGCTGATATAGTGCGGATATGTAAATTTACCTTCGTGACGCCACTCAAAAAAGCCACTCGAAGGTATGAGGCAACGTTTCGTTCTTATTGGCTGGCGAAACGACGGTTTTTCAAACACGGTTTCGGAAACAGCATTCAAGGTTTGTTTTCGCAGTTTACTGGCATCTTCTGCAGTCTTTACCCAGGAAGGTATCAGGCCCCAGTTGAAACGAGAAAGGCCGTCTTTAGTTATTAAATCTGTCTGTGGGTGTTCAAATCCGTTCAGGAACTGCAGCTCAGTTTGCCGTCCCAATATCAGCTCAACATATTCTTCATTGGTGGATATTCCCAGCCTTTGCTTTTTTCTTCCACCAATACTATAACTAAACACATAATCAGGATAGTTAATGTTTGTGAAATAAATTTAAAGGAAAATTTAACAATATAACAAATCAGAAATAAATTCTACATTAACATATTAGAAACAGATTTTTTATTACTGTAATTAATTTATATTTGCTTTAGTTCATTAAACAAACATACTATCTAAACCAGGTATGTTTAAGTTGTAAAACAGTATAATTAAATTTCCATTATGAAAACAACTCGAATTCTTTCAGTTATTATCATTGTATTTTATTTACAATAAGCTGCAACTCGCAGCATGCTTATTCGGAGCATAAAGGAAAATCGTTTAAAAACATTTCGGAGTTAAACGATTTGAAAGATTTTAAATTGATTAGCCGTTATGTGCTGAAACAATTCCCTGCGGATGCTGAATTTGCCTATTTCAGGTACCAGAATAAAGATTCGGCCAATATTATACTGTTTGTTCAAATACAGAATAATTTCGACAGTTATAAAATAATAGATATTATAAATTTAGGCAAAACAGCAACTAACCAGGGGATCGGAGTGTGTACACTAAATGATACCAGAAACGATATTTTGGTGATTCATGAATTCAATAAAGGGGATTTAATGAGTAAAATTATCAATGCTTGGGAACCTAATTTGGACCAAAACAAAATCGCTTTTATCGACATTAAAACCATCACAAAAATCAATTCGGGAGTATGCAATCCAGCAAACGCGTCTTAGTTCAATAGATTTTTATCAATATATTGGGGCAGGAGATTTTTTACCTGAGAGTTTTTAGTGTCGTTGATATTTTTAATAACGTAAGTCAGCCATTTTTGT
>JAAUTT010000824.1 GCA_012031335.1 Bacteroidales bacterium
TTCTCGGACTATTTTGTGGAAGATGCAGGCTATCTCCGTTTGGCAAATATTCAAATAGGATATACTTTGCCTGAAAAGATATATGCAGGAACCAATAACATTTTACAAAACGCCCGGTTCTATTTTGGATGTTCCAACCTTTTTACTATTACCAAATTCGGAGGCCTTGACCCTGAGGATGAGTATAACCCAGCTCCGCTAATCGTTTACACCGGCCTCAACATTAAATTCTAATTTTAAAAAAGATGAATATGATTACCTGTATAAAAAAACTTATTCCCTTCTTACTATTGGGAACCATTATATTTCATTCGTGCGAGGATGTATTGGATGTTCCCTTAACATCTGAATTAGAGTCGACCTACTTCGAAAACGAAAACCGTGTTCAACGCGGCGTTGGAAGTATTTATGCTGTAATACAAACGCTTTATGGAGCGAACCTGTTGGATGGTATGTCGACCGGAGCCGGAGTAACATTGCATCCGGCCTGGTTACTTCAGGGCGACGATCTTACTACAAGCGGCAATAGCAATGGAGCTTATGAAGCCTTTTCGGGGTTTTCACCATCCGATGTACGCGTGGCTGAAATATGGGAAAAATTATACTTTGTAGTAAACCGGGCTAATTTTATGCTCGAGAAACTTGAAGATCCTGAAATAGTAAAAGTATTTAAAACCACAGGGCTGAAGGACAATAACAAAGGAGAAGCTTTGTTCCTAAAAGCATGGGCTAATTTCCGGCTTTGGGATATTTACCGTAAAGCTCCTCTTCAGGAGAAACGCATAAGTTCAATCGATGGTGCCATTTTGAAGCCATCAAAAGGTTTCGAACTTTTGGATGCCGCAATTGCTGATTTAATTGTTGCTGCCGATCTTCTGCCAGTTTCCTGGAATGCTCAAAACAAAGGACGTGTTTTTAAAACAGCGCTTATGGGTTATTGGTAAAGTGCTATGTAATGCGGGCAAACTATGCAAAACAATATGGTGGAAACCAGTCGCAGGACTTTGCCAATGCGATTGCTGCATTTCAGAAAATTACCGGCGAAACAACGTTGGATGGAGTGAAATTCGGAGACAATTTCGATTACCGGAAGGAAAATAATGCCGAATCGTTATTCGAATACCAGGCAAGCTGGGCACAAAAAGAAGATAATGCATGGCTTGATAATAATTTTGGTGGAGAATCGGGTGGTATGGGAGTTATGTACCATATGTTCGACACGCATTGGGGAAATTACGGTTGCGGTGGCGGATCAATCGGCCCCACTCCTAAACTAATTTCTATGTTCGATGCAAATGACCCCGTCGCGATGAAACAATTCAAACTTGCTGAAAATGTAGACAATGTGAACTGGTCGTTATGGTGGCTTGGTTCAAAATGGAATTTTTTTCAGGGATATCAGTTTGTAAAATATATCAATGGCGAGCGAGGAAACTCCTACGAACCCAAATGGCAGTTGCAATCAGGCAACAATCCCCGGTTACTTCGCCTTGCGGATGTTAAACTAGCCGTTGCCGAAGCTTATCTCCAAACCGGTGATGCAGGCAACGCAACCAAACAGGTTAACGATATCCGTAAACGGGCCCGGTTCTCAACATCAGATGGAACAGAAGCCGCCGTTCCCGCTGATTTAGGAACTGTTACCATGCAGAATATTATGGATGAAAGACTTTTAGAATTAGCCGGAGAAGAAGACATCCGCTGGAGCGACCTTAAAAGATGGCATGCAGCGGAATATATCAATCTGGCAAACTGGAAAGCTGCCGACTTCGGGTATCCCCATGACGAAAATCTTTTTCAGTTTGATATTAACAAACACTTATTGTTCCCCATTCCAACCACTGAAATTAACAACAATGAGTTGATGAAAGCTGATGGGAATAATCCTGGTTATAACTAATCTTAAAAACATTATTTGCGCTGTAATTTCAATAAACTTTACTTATAAAAGAGACACGGATTAACCGTGTCCTTTTATAGTACTAATATAAAATTATCCGGAAATGAGAATATTTTCCTTGTTTTGTCTGCCTGCCATTTTGGTTTGCCTGATCATTTTACCCGGGAATAGTGAACTTTCAGATGAAATGCCTTTTAATAATACCTTTGAACCCCCTCAAAAGGGAACGAACAGTTCTGTATCTAACATAAGAAAGATAGCTAAATACACTGCCATAAATAGAAACTTTACGAATTTTCACCTGAAATATAAAGGCACTTCCTTGAATTTTAATAATGAAATCAAATCTAAAAATTTAAAGAATAAATCATGGATGGGGTTCAAAAGAAAACCTTCGTATAAAATTATGCCCTTAGGCAACTCTATAACCGAAGGCAATGACCCAGGCTACCGGGGATATCTCTATAAAAAACTAAAAAACAACGGATTTTATGTTGATTTTGTTGGAACAAAACAATCCGAACTTCGTGATGGCGGAGACCCGGATAACAGCGGATATGGAGGCTTTATTACCGGTCCGGGACCAAGCAAAGGGGATACCTGGAACCCGCCATTTAAGGGAAATATTTATGATAATTTAGATGAAGGATATCATATTTTATCTGTTGATTGCGAGGTTATTATCCTTGAAATCGGAATCAACGATTTTTTAACAGTACTGATAGCAGTTATCATCCAAATATTTCAGGAGCAGGCAAATTAGATGGATTAATAGCGAAAATATTCACTATAAGACCTGATGTTATTTTGGTTGTCAGCACTATTACTCCTGTTGGATGGGATAAATATTTTGCTTCGAAATGGAATTCTGAGGTTCCTGAAATTGTTGAAAAATATAAAAATAAGGGACTCAATTGTTATTTGGCAGATCTGAATAATAGAATCAGTTGGAATTGTGATCTGGACTTAGGCCCTGATAGACTTCATCCATCCCCTTACTGGATATGAAAAAAATTGAGATCAGAAAGGATATACAGGCAGATGTACGTATCCAGAACCTGATTATTCATTACGAGTTGGGCAATGATGAATTGCTGGAGTATCTGGCCAGGAACACCAAACGTTACCTGGAAAGCAGAGAGAATTATTTTGAATTTGAAAAAATTATTTTCGGTTATTTTAACCGGATATTAAAAAAATCAGATGATAACGAAAAACACTCTTTATTTGAAATGCTGAAAACTGCTTGTCAGACAAAAAGGTCAAAATTCCAAAGAAACTTGGAAGAAAATGGAGACGGTAAGAAAGAAAGCCGAGAATCTCCATGATATGAGGACATAATAAAGAAAAGCCAGGATTAGATGAAGCATAAGAATGATTTATAATG
>JAAUTT010000825.1 GCA_012031335.1 Bacteroidales bacterium
AAAAACTGTACATCGTGAAAAATCATTGGCATAAATGCGCCAATGATTATTATTGTGGTATATCTGAAAATTAATTCTTTCCTTCGGAATAGAGTGTGAATAGAACCCTTACTTCCTTTCTCCATCTGCCATGAATTATTAAAAGTGATAATTCTAAAAATGAATTCTATATAAAACCATTGGAAAAACACCCAACTGATTTACGCTTGTTATTTTATCCTTCGATTTACTGTACGACTGCATCAAAACATTCTGATGATTGGTAAAGTTCTCAACAAAAGAAACTGCCATTCCTGCGATGTTTTTTTACCATTTAAGCGATAACCGAATTTTATATCTGTTTTAAAGAAGGGTGAAAATTGCTTACTGAATGCCTGGTCATCCTGGTATACTGTTTCCTGGTCATAACGTGATTTTTCGATATCGATAGGAGTGTATCGTTTGCCACCTGCCCAGGTCAATTTATAATCGATTGTAAAAGCCGAGCGCTCATTAATGGTGAATTCTTTACCAAGCAAGGTATTAATAACATAATTGCCATTAAAGGCAGTATTACGTTCAATACCATCCGAACCCTTATATTTCGATTCGTATAGGGAAACTGTAACCAGATAATAAATATTTCTGCTGAAAAAGCGTTCCAATGTTACTTCAATGCCATAGTTTTTGCCAGTTCCCTTATTAACAAGACTATCGCTTGTGTTGGGTCCCCAGCCGGCACCCATGTTAAGCAGGGAAAAAGAACTAGATTCTCTTTCCACAGGCACATTAAAAAGGTTCTGATAATATGTTTCCAGTTTTATGCGAGTATTATCCGTTATACTGGCATCGTAGCCCAAAACAAACTGGTTCGATTTGGTGAGTCCCAGGTCGGTATTGGTTTGGTAGTAACTGCCGTTGGGCTTTCGGCTGCTAATAAAATAAGTTGCCAGAGATTGAATTTTGCTGTGATATCCGTATCCAACGTTAATACGCTGTCTTTCGGTTAGATTGTAAGAGACACCAATTCTGGGCTCAACTGAAACATCGGCAGACTGGTCGAAATACAATATGTGTAGTCCCGGGTTAATATTTAACCTGTTGTTTACTTTTATGGATGCCTGACTATAGCCCCGAATCAGCCACAAACCATTTCGCAGGGTTCTATTTTCATCGATAAGCTGCCTGAAATCCTGGTCTTCGGTGTTAAATCTTTTGGTATTCAGGTCATAGCCCATTTTGTCAGCATATATTCCTGATTTAACGGTTAAATGTGTATTAATTTTGCTGCTGATGAGCATTCCTGCTGAGGTTTTGAATTCTCCATATTGATGGTTTATTTGCCTGTGGGGAGTTTTATTAATATCAAGCGTGTCAATTTTGGAACCTCCTGTTTGGTACAATCCGGTGACATTAAATTTTATATAGGTTTTTGAACTCAGGTAGTGGGCATACGAAATACCTGTTGTACCCATCTTCGAGTAATTATAAAGATCCTGACCTTCGTCGGTATATAAATCCTGTTCGTCTTTTTTGCTGTCGAGCATGGCTATTTCGCTGTTTCCTGCCAGTCCGAAAACAGTTATCCGGCCTTTGGTTAAGGGGAAATTCATTTTAAAGGAGAAATCGGTGTATTTAGGCACACCCGAAGTGCCAATATCGATAATATTGTCCACAAGTTCCAGTGTAGAGTACCGGAAATTGGCCAGATAGGAGCTTTTATGTTTTTTGTTAAAGGGCCCTTCGGCACCAATTTCGAAGCCATTAAAACCGCTCTGAAAAAGGTACTCATGTTTTTCGTTGTTTCCGTTTCTCATTTTAAGGTCAAATACTCCCGAAAGGGCATTGCCGTATTCGGCCGGAAAGGCACTTGTAATAAAGTCGGAGTTTACAAGCAGGTTGTTGTTGAGCATTCCTACCGGACCGCCGGTTGTTCCGTTTTCGGCAAAGTGGTTGGGGTTAGGAATGTCAACATCTTCCATTCGCCATAACAATCCGCTTGAGAATTACCCCGGATGATGATGTCGTTCCGTTGATCGTTAGCTGCTGAAACACCGGCGTAATTCATTGCCATTCTGGCTATGTCGCCTCTGCTTCCGGCATATTTCTCGGTTTCTTCCACAGTAAAGGTGCGGGCGCTTACACTGGCCATTTTATTTATGGGTTGGTCCTTGCGTTTATTAGCAATCACGGTTACTTCTTTCACTTCGGTTGCATTTTCTTCCAGCTCTATTTCGAGCACTGTTTCCTTGGCCGAATTTACAATCAGGTTATCGATTGTAACAGTTTTGTATCCGATAAAACTTATTTGAATTCCTTGCCGTCCAATAGGCACCTTATCCAAACGAAACTGACCGTTAGGGTCCGAAATGGTTCCTACCGGGGGATTGGATTTAAGGAGAATAATGTTGGCTCCCGGCAGAGGTAGTCTTGAGTCCTTATCGTAAATGGTTCCTCTTATGACCTGTGTTAATCCCTGGGCTTGCAGACAAATACCGATGAATAAAAGAATTATTGAAGTTGAAATAAGTTTCATTGGATTAATATTTAAGTTTATGATGCAAAGATGATATGAATTTTCTTTGTTGATAATTGTAATCCGACGGATCGACAAAAATAGAGGATGAACCGGAATAAAATAATTTGTTATTGAATTTTGTTCGGATAAAATAATTAATATTAAATTAGATATCATAAAACTTACTATTCAATTATGGCATTCATTTTATGGCGCAGCGCATTCAGCGTGGAGAACAGACTTATCGACAGTCAGCATCAGAAACTTGTGGATATCATAAACAGATTATACGATGGTATAAGTCAGAGAAGTACCGAGCTGAAAATGCAGGAGATTTTCAATGAGCTTATTTCGTATACAAGGTATCATTTTGAAGCAGAGGAATCGCTTATGCTTAAACACGGATATGCAGGCATGGCCCAGCACAAAAAGGCGCATACCGAATTCGTAAACAAGGTAAAAGAGCTAAAATTAAATACACTGTTAAGCGACGAAAAGGTAAAAATGGAGGTGTTTAAATTTTTGAAAAACTGGCTTACCGATCACATTTTAAATACGGATAAGAATACTTTCAAAACCCATGGAGATGTGTCCTAATTCTCTCAAAAAGCCACCATTTAAAAGATTTAATCTTAGAAACGGTGGCTTTTGATGAGAAACTTTAAATTTATTTCTGCTTCATGGCTATTTTCAATACGTCGTCGAAGTAATTTACAAAGTGCGCTTTAATATCTTTCGGATATAATCCGGCAAGTGTTCAAAATCGTATTTATTATCCTTGGAAAA
>JAAUTT010000826.1 GCA_012031335.1 Bacteroidales bacterium
AGTGTGTGTTTAGCGGTTGAGCGTCCGTTTGCGTGTATAAAGAACAAGGTTTATCGTAAGTCGCACTACCGGGGGCTGGATTGCAATAGGACGGATGTGAGTCTGCCGCTGTTGACACACAACATTGCGACGGCCATTCGGCTGCGACCTGTACAATAGGCAGATTGGGCACTGCCAGAGTTCCAGCAAGTGCGGTGAGTTCGTTGTAAAGGGGAGTGTGATCCGTGCAACGGGTTGCAATAGCGGCGGGAATGATAAAGGCAGCCGATGCACCGCTGATCACAACCCATATTCGATGGCTCAGGGACGCGGAACCTGCATTCATAATATAATACTTCGTGGGATATGAAGAATACGCATGTGGCATCAAATTATGAGAGGATTTGTTCACTTTAACGGGAGTTATACTTATGACTCAAGAAGCCTTTTTGCCCGAATACCAAAACAGGTTGAAGCATGGAAGAACAACTGAATTAACCCGGACATATTTCCCTGCACAGAAAATATTCTGGTTATCCGACACCACCGGAAAATATATAGTAAACCCTGACCGCTTGCTGAAGGAGGGCGATGGGCAGGCAGTATTAATTAATAAAAACTTATGCCAGATGATTGGCAGTCCGGATCATCAGGCTGCGATACTGCTTGATTTTGGAAGAGAACTGCATGGTGGCATAGAAATTGTTACCGGTCGCTGGGACGGAGATAAACCGGTTAAAGTAAGAATAAGATTTGGAGAATCGGTAAGCGAGGCCATGTCAGAACCATGGGCCGCGGATAATGCTACCAACGATCATGCAATCAGGGATGAGGTATTACTTCTGCCCTGGCTTGGTAAAGCTGAAATAGGAAACACCGGTTTTCGGTTTGTAAGGATAGATCTTTTGGATACGAATGCGCTGCTTCTTATAAAAGAAATATATGCCGTGGCCGTTTACCGGGATATACCCTATCTGGGATCGTTCCGGTGCAGCGACACCTTGCTGAATGAAATATGGCAAACAGGAGCTTACACAGTCCACCTGAACATGCAGGAATATCTTTGGGATGGTATCAAGCGCGACCGATTGGTTTGGATTGGCGATATGCACCCTGAGGTTATGACCATATCGGCTGTATTTGGTCATCAGGAAGTAGTCACCCGGAGCCTTGACCTGATCAGAGACACTACCCCACTTCCTGAATGGATGAATACTATATCGTCGTATTCGATGTGGTGGGTACTCAACCAAGCCCAGGTATATCGACAGTCGGGTGATTTAGCTTATCTGAAATCTCAGGAAGCATACCTTACGGATCTGCTGAAATTATTAGCCGGAAAGATTGCACAAAACGGCAAGGAACAACTCGACGGGAAAAGGTTCCTCGACTGGCCCAGCAGCAAGGACGATGCTGCTATACATGCAGGCTACCAGGCATTGCTGACCATGGCACTCGAAGAGGGATCCTATTTGTGCCGGGCAATAGGAAACACCACAACTGCTAGTTTGTGTTCAATGGCTGTAACTAAACTAAGAGGGTACATGCCCGAACCGAATAGTTCGAAACAGGCAGCTGCACTTCTTTGCCTAGCCGGATACCTGGACCCTCATAAAGCAGCCAACGATGTTATTCTTGTTGGTGGCGCGAAAGACTTCTCTACCTTTTATGGATACTATATGCTCCAAGGCTTGGCCAAGGCAGGGGAATATGAACCAGCTATGGAGATAATCCGCAACTACTGGGGAGGCATGCTAAAGCTCGGTGCGACCACATTTTGGGAAGATTTTAACCTCAGCTGGCAATGAATGCTTTGGGATTGACCAATTTCCGGTGGAAGGGAAAGACGATATACACGCTGATTTCGGGAATTACTGCTACATTGGATTAAGGCACAGCTTATGTCATGGCTGGTCGTCCGGACCAACGGCCTGGCTTTCAGAGCATGTGCTTGGAGTTGTAATAGTTGAGCCCGGTTGCAAAAAAGTGAGGATTAAAGCAAATCTCGGATACCTTGACTGGGCCGAAGGTACATACCCTACCCCACTGGGGGTGATCTGTGTGAAACATATTAAAAAAGCTGATGGAACAATATCTTCAGAGATTAGAGTCCCGGATGGGATAGAAGTGTTACCAGGCCGTAAGTAAATTGTTGAACTTATTGCCGATGCGGATGTATGTAATCACGAAGGAGAAGAAAAGGGGATATGCATGCTCCGTTGCAAACCTTTTGGTCAACACCTACACCATGATATTGTGAACAACCGCCCGACGGCGGAGTTTGCAGAAGAGGGAGTGTTATTCTCAGTAGTATCGGGTGTCGCTCAGGTAGCGTTTGATCATACTGCTGGCTGAATCAATTATTTAAGCGTTTTGTATGGTTATATAAGCATCGACTTGCTGGGGGCCGGGGGGGCCGTGACGGCTTGTTGATGTCTCTACATGACAATATGGTATAATCTGACAAGGCTAGTACAAGAGACCAACTTCAAATCTTACTTGGAGGAAAAGCATGGGCAAATTATCTCGTATCAAAGTCGACAACGGCGGTCATTATCTGATCAACGACAAGAAAGAGCCCTTTTTCTGGTTGGGTGATACAGCATGGCAATTATTTCACAGGCTAACGAGAGAAGAAGCCCAAGAATATTTCCGTATACGTTCCGAACAGGGATTCAATGTTACGCAGATCGTGGTGCTTTCTGAGTTTAACGGTATATCTTCACCCAATGCGTATGGTGATTTGCCACTGATAAACAAAGATCCATCCATAATCAACGAAAAGTACTTTAGTTTTATTGATGAATGTATTCAAATGGCGGCCGACCATTCAATTTATGTCGTCATGCTCCCAACCTGGGGTAGTAATGTGATACCGCCAAAGGGGACGGGGCCAGCTGTTTTCGACGAAATAAACGCTCGGGTGTTTGGCGATATCCTGGGGAAGCGATATGGCATTTATTCTAATGTTTTATGGATGCTTGGTGGCGACAGGGAGGTTATCCACCATAGGCCAGTGGATACCCGTCCGATTTGGCGGGCCATGGCTTCTGGAATTGCCGATGCAGCACCTGATCCGTTCATTACATTTCATGTGACCAAAGGTCCGCACTCCACTTCGTTATCCATTCACAATGAGCCTTGGCTATCAATGAACACGATGCAATCAGGACATGGTCTGGGCCGTGATGTGGCAGTATGGGAATGGATCGATAGGGATTATCACATGCTTCCTACCAAGCCAACCTTGATGCGGAATAAACTACGAGGACCATCCGATCAATCCATGGCCGGTTTGGAGCC
>JAAUTT010000827.1 GCA_012031335.1 Bacteroidales bacterium
AGAATATCGGCCGATTGCAGCATGGCAAGCCTTGTGGTTTCGTAAACCTCAAAGCTTTCGAGCACTTCGCAAAGATAAATGGCTTCGGGTTTTAGAAGATACCCCAGATAAGCCGCCGTTGCATGCCCCAGGTTGTGGATAAACAGTTTGCGGTCGACCCAGGCTTTTATGTTTTCTTTGGGCGACAGAAATTCAATGTCGGGGACCGGATTTTTAAATCCGTTTTTTGAAACAATGAGGTTATTGTATGGCTCGGCAAAAACCTGCAGCGGATCGTCTTCGGTATCTTTGCGGGTCATAATGGGCACCATTTTCCCAATGCTGGTTTCCACCAGTCCGGCTAATTCGTTAACCAAGCCTGAGGGGATCAGTTTTGAAAGTTCATTCATGAGGTACTGGTCGGCATTGCGCATATTCTCAGCAATAATGATATCAAGAGCCCAGTTCCCGAACTTCTGTTTCCTTAACAACAATGCCTCAGCAATAATGGGTATAACGGCAGGTAATCCATGTTGCCCCACCGAAATGGCCGCAATGGAAGCTTCCGAAAGCTCTCCTGCAACTTCAGCTGAATCGCAAATGTTTAGTCCTCTCACATTCCCGACCCTGATGACTTCATCGCCAGCTTCACTCTTTACAATTACCTTGTATTCCCCTGAGCGGTTGAGCTTATCTATCAGCTCCCGGTTAATATCGGCAAAAACCACTTCGTAACCTGCGCGGCTAAATACCTGTCCGATAAAGGAACGGCCAATTTTACCCGCCCCCGAACAACACCAGTTTTCTTTTTTCCATTTCCGCTACACTTTACCAACCTGGTTTAAATAATCACCGAAATACCCTTCTATTTTTTTGGCTTTCTCACCATTATAATTTTCGTAATAAGTGCCTCCGTTGTAAAAACAGGCAAAACCTCCTGACACAACGCAAGAGCAACGGCCTTGTGCAAATTGACCCTGCAGCAATCCGGCTCCATCAGCTGAACAGCCAAAGAAGCAATTACACCTCCCACGAAGTTATCGCCACATCCGGTGGTATCGCCCGACCGTTGCACTTCACCCGAAAGTTCTGCAATCACCCTGGCCGAAACCGGGAGCTGCGAAACGGGAATATCACCGAATAAATCATTCCGGGCAAAAAAGTGTACCGGTTTTGACCCATGGGTAATGATAACGGAACCCACTCCGGTCGATTTAAAAAACTCCATGGCAGCTCCGGCATTTGAGGTGCCCGAAAGCCGGTAAGCTTCTTCCATATCAGCAATCAACAGATCGATTTTTTTATAGGCGTTAATTGATTTTCCGACAGGCCAGCGCTGGGATGGATTGTTTTTTTCGTTCAGAAAATCGTAAACAGTGTTCACAACTGTAATGGCCTGGTTATTTTTGGCCCTTTCGAGAAGTTCTTCCAGAGCGTTGTGAATATTGGGAACCAGGGCTGTCCCCCCAAAAACAACCATGTTGCTCATGAAGAATTTATCGTCGAGGTCACCCGGCAAAAATTCCCATGCTGCACCGATATTATTTATAAAAATACGTTCTCCGTGGCCGCCATCGTAGTCGGGATCGGACAATACATCGGTAAAAGGGGTATAAAGAGAACCTGTTTTATATTGGCCAACGTTCAGGGGGGTGGCTTTCAATTTTTCGTCGATAAACCTGCCACCATTGTCGTTGCCTTTGCTACCGTAAAAATAAACCTCAGCATCCGTTCCATGCAACAACTGAGCTGCATGGATCAGCGATACGATAGAAGGTCCGCCAATGTTAAGTGCAACCGGCTCCTTACCTTTGGTAATCAAACCACGGGTTTGAAGGTAAGGTGCTTTCGAGAATTTCTCGAACTCTTCGGTAAACACAAGTTTGCCGGGTGTTAACCCTCCATCGCCGGGTTGCTGCGACAAAAACCTGCCGAAAACTTCATCGGTAAAGCAAACGGGCTTATATAAATAGTCGACCAGGGCACATCCGGTACCCGAAATAATAAAGGGACGCTTCATGAATCAAATGAATTTTTTATAGTCCGACACCAACAGATGCAAAGGCGCTTCGTCTTCTTCAATCACGGGAAACCTGCCAATTGGCTCATAAAAGCAGTTATCGGAAGTATCGTCGTTCACCATGCTCACTTCACCCACCAGCACTTTCCCTTTACCTGCTTCACCGTAAAAGCGGTGGTACATGCCCTGTTCCAGACAAATGCTTTCGCCGGGATTCAGAATCACTCTCCCCCCGGCAGGTACCGACCTTTTAACACCATCTGTTTTGAAGTGCACGTGGGTAGTATCGAGTTTATTGTCGGCTGTGGCATTGTATAATTCTATTACCAGGTTACCGCCACCACGGTTGATGATGTCTTCCATTTTGGCCCAGTGGTAATGCATAGGTGTTTCCTGATTTTCTTCCACAATCATAATTTTTTCGGCATAAGGTTTTTTATCGACATTAAATTTACCATTGCGGATGGTGAACAGGAAAAGTCCCCGTTTGTAAAAATCGCCCGAGCCAAAGTCGGTAATATCCCAGCCAAGCATATTCTCAATAATTTCACCGGCATCGGCTTTGTTTTTCTTCCAGTCTTCAATGCTCCAATTGGCCCATGGAGGAAGGATAAAATTTTCTCTCACCATAAAGGCCTTGGCGTTTCTCAGGATCTGGTTTATTTCGCTACGTTTCATCGTATAAAAGTTTTTATGATTTATCATTTGTAAAGTCCAAGATAATTTGATTGTTTCCTGCTTTTTATCGCTTTAAAGGTTTTTTAACTCCATACTTGCCCAAAGGTTACTTCTGTTAAATTCAACAGCCGACTGAAGTGCCTTTTTAGCAGGATCGACTTGCCGAAGTCCTTTATATCCAAGTCCTTTGACAGTATAAGCTTCTGAAAGTATGAACTTTTCATTTTCTTTCCCTCCAAATTTGGCGAAAAAGTCATCATCTAAATTCGGATCATTCCTGAGTTTCTTATCACCCGCAACAATCATGGCATTAAAAATGGCATCTGATTTTTGTATGTTACCTAGTTTTTCATAACAAAGACCCAAATAATAATCCATAGAACTAAGTTTATCATCCGTTTTTTCTTTGATTGCTTTTTCGAAGTATAGCTTTGCCTTTTTCTTTTCTTTCTGTTATGTTACAAAAAACAAAACGTTCCTACGTCTTCTTTAAATTGTTGTTGTTATCTCCTCTTCTTGTTGTTCTTGTTGTTGTTTTTTGTTTTTTTTGGAAACAGACTGCCACACTGTTAATGAAACGTAAATTAATCAAATTAATTACACGT
>JAAUTT010000828.1 GCA_012031335.1 Bacteroidales bacterium
CTCGACCAGGATACCAATAACTGGAAAATAATGATAAAATAAGCAGGTGATGCAATGGCTTCACCAATCACCCGCCAGGTACCGTTATTCTGTTTAGAAACCAAACCGGCAAAACCACTTCCAAAAACACCTTTTAAACTTTGATATAGATTGGCTGTATCTAAGTATTTATCGATATAATCTGCTATAATGTTGTAAATGACCATAAAGGAAGCCAGAACATTAATCCTATCATCACCAGAAAAGAGAAAATTTGCGATCGGATAAGGCGATTCCCATATCCCTGAATTTCTTTCGCAGTGTTTCTCCTTCAATATCTCTGGGAGGCTCCTTATAAAAGAATATGGTTATAAAAAGCATTACAACAATGGAAATGGCTGCCGCTGCAAAAGCATAGTTCCAAGAAATTGCCCTTAAATGACCAGCTACCAGGGGTCCAAATGTTCCTCCAACATTTACCATGGCATAGAAAATTCCAAATCCTATCGTTTTATTTGATTTATCAGTAACAGCCCTGATTGTGCCTGATACCAGAGGTTTAAAAACCCCTGCAGCAAAACCAATAGTTAACATGGTGAGCACTATTCCACTGAATGACTTGGTGATAATTAAAAGTAATATGGCAGGAATGTATGCAAGGATATGCAAAAATCAGCATTTTTTTAAATCCGTACCGGTCGGCAAAAGTACCTGAGAAGATAGGAATGATATAGGAAACCAACAGAAAAATACTCTGTACCGTTCCCAGTTGTGCTCTGGAATAACCCAGATGGTCCATATAAATACCAAAACCCATATAAATGCCATAATATGCAAATCGTTCCAGAACTTCAATAAGATTAGCTATCCAGAATACCGGTGGAAATGACGAACGCTTCATGTGAAATGTTTAAAAGCTGCAATATAATTAACTCACTGTTATTATCAACATCTATTAATTTCAATAGTTTACATAAGTTGAAAGTAACTGGTTATTCTTTAACTGTTAGAATTTAAGTTTTATTTACTCTTCCGGAATTTAAGCTTTGCTTCCTTTGTCATTTTCTCAGTCGCATACTGAATAATCAAACGTGGGGACTTATCTTTCCATTTTAACAGGAAACTTTCAGTTTCAGCAGGTTTTATTTTCCAACATTCCCGCAAAAACCAACCCATTCCCTGATGAACTTCCCGGTCGGGATCCAGAATTAATGGTTCCAGAAATGTAAACACGGATTTAAAATCGGTTCTTGTTTTTAGCGTTTTAATAAGGGTTACAGGGATGACAGCGTCTCTGAAACTTATAGGGCGAATTCATCCAGATATTAAAATCACTGTCTTCCAAAATCTTATGTTTAAAAAATTTGGGCAGAATAAACATTCCTAAAGTATCAGCATGCGCCCAGTTATTTATCCCCTGAGAAAACCATTCTGCAATTTCAAAAAACAAGGTTTTGGTAAATTGCTTTTCGAATCCGTTAACCAATAAAAGCACAATGGTGATTTCTTCATATTTACCAGCCTTTAATATCTCAGGCATAGCATTTATGGCCGTATTAAACGTTACGGATTTCTCCTTCAGCAATTGCTTCGCTTTTTCGTTCATTTGGGGCTGAGTAAGCCCATAATTATCAGGAGCTTCCTTGAAATATATATTATACTTAACTGAATTCTCATCGTTGGCATTTTCAAGGCAGAACTCCCTGATATGCTGAATTAATGCTCCTGTTTCCATTAAAAATTATATTACACTATTCAAATTGAAACCAATTGTCGACCATTTGAGCTAGTTTGCAAGGGTCCTCGTTTTTGTGAACAAACTCATTGGAAGTTGAATTATAATCGTAATCATTTCTCCAGACAGTATGATTTTCTGCAAGTTGTTTTATGGCATCGAGGATATAATCTACTTCGTGATCAGTCATAACAGGATGAACTGAAAACCTGAGCCAGCCAGGCTTGCAGGAAAGGTCGCCCTGACTGATTTTTTCGGTTATCTCCGACGACTTTAGCTGGTCCATATGCAGCAGATAGTGACCGTAAGTTCCTGCACAGCTGCATCCTCCGCGCATTTGAATGCCAAAACGATCGTTCAGAATTTTTACGGCAAGGTTATAATGGAGAAAATCAATATAAAAAGAAAATATGCCTAAACGATCTTTTATATTTCCTGCAAGAATATGCAATCCTTCAATTTTTTCGAGAACAGGCCAAACCCTTTGCATCAATTCTTCTTCCCTTTTGAGAATGTTCTCCACTCCCATCTGTTCCTTGAGTTTAATACACATGGCTACTTTTATGGTTGGTAAAAATGCTGGTGTTCCCCCGTCTTCTCTTCTTTCAATGTCCTCCACATATTTATGACCACCCCAGGGATTTGTCCATTCAACAGTTCCTCCGCCAGGACAATCGGGAATTTTATTTTTGTAAAGTGAGCTGTCGAATATCAGAATTCCTGTTGATCCGGGACCTCCCAGGAACTTGTGGGGTGAAAAGTAAATAGCATCTAGTTTTTGACTTTCCTCTTCAGGATGCATATCGATTTTGATGTAGGGAGCAGCACAGGCAAAGTCTACAAAACATAATCCCCCATGCTGATGCATCATTTCTGCAATTTTGTGATAAGGTGTTGCGATACCTGTAACATTCGAATAGGAAGTAACAGCTGCTACCTTTATTTTGCGGTGTACATATTTGAGCAATAATGCTTCCAGGCCTTTCAGATCTACAAGTCCTTCATCGTTAGAAGGAATAATCTGCAATTCACCCATTGTTTCGAGCCATGATGTTTGATTGGAATGGTGCTCCATGTGAGTGACGAGGATAAGAGGTTTCTCATCATCGGGCATTTGAAGCTGCTCTTTATATTTTTCATGAATTCTGAAACCTAGTATGCGTTGGAATTTATTAACTACTCCTGTCATTCCGGAATTGGACGAAATAATTACATCGGTAGATTTAGCATTGACATGTTTTTAATCATTTTCAATGCCTTATGATATGCCAGCGTCATACCTGAACCGGTAACAGTAGTTTCGGTATGGGTATTACCAACAAAAGGTCCGATAACATCTTTCATCCGGGTTTCGATAGGACCGTACAAGCGACCACTGGCTATCCAGTCAGCATAAATGATTTTTTTTATACCATAGGGCGTTTCGAAAAGTTGATCCATACCAATGGTATTTTCTCTGTAGGTTTTGAAATAGCTTTCGGTCATTCTTTCCTGTTTATGGCTTTTTTCACGGTATTTTAACCTCATTGATTAAAATATATTAACCGGCAACAAATTAATGGTTT
>JAAUTT010000829.1 GCA_012031335.1 Bacteroidales bacterium
CTAATCAAATCGTTTACAAGTTCACTTTAACTGGAATATTCCTCGTTGTCTATTTGAGTTTTTAACCATCATTAGGTTTTGTGAAAGATATACTTTGTTTTGGCATAATGTAAAAATGCACTAAATTCAAATCATTTGCGACTTTTTTTTATGGTTTAGAAATTGTTTCATAAGTATTTATTCCCGGTCGACCTGAACAGTATTATTCAAATTACCCTGAATTATTGCCCATTCGATCCAGGCATCCGTTTGCAACACAGAAGCAGGTTTAAGTGTTATCTTAAGATTGTCGTCCAACACATATATAGTAGGTGTTGCAAATATGTGGTAAGCTTTTACTACAGGACTATCCCATTTTAAATAATCACAGATACTGATAAAAGGAAAAAAACAGGAAAAGTTTTTGAAAACTTCGCGGTTTTCATCCCAGTGAAATAAAAACAACTTCGATGTTTTGATTTTTCCATTTTTCGTACAGCTGTGTCATTTGGATAAGTTCTCCGGGACAATTCGGGCACCAGCTGGCACCGAAAATTATGACTGTGTATTTACTGTTTATGCCCGATAACTTTGAAGGCATTTTGCCATTTCCCAGGCAGGGTGCTAAATAATCCCCTTTAAAATGGAAGTCGGGTGCAGTGTTTCCTGGTTTCATGGCCCGATAGCCCTCCAGTTGCGCGGCAAAATCGTTTTCAATACTGCAACCTTTCTGATTAAGAACCTTTAGTGCCAGATATTCGGAAGATTTTAACAGGCTTCTTCTCTCAAGAAGATTAAACAAATAAGAGGTTATTTCATTGAATTTTTTCTCGTCTGAAGCAATATTTTCAACTATATAATCGATTGACAGGTTCATTTCTGAAAATACGGAATCGAGAGTTTGCCCGCTGTTTTCGATCAGCCAGAAATGGGACTCAATTAAATCGCCCAGCAAACCACTTTTATTCAGTCTGCTATCGGTATAATCCATACTTCTAAAGGTAGCTATCGTTGATTGTATTTCTTCGGTCCGGTATTGGGCAATGGTGGAAACTGAACCTATTAGTTTTCGTAATGGTAAATACCAGCTTATGAATAACTGACGGTCTAGTCCGGTCAAAAAATGCCAAATCTTCATTTTTAATACGTTGTATTTCTTCCTGAATTACCTTCCGCGGTTCATTTTGAGATATAAAAAGCGAATCCACTGAATAAATTTTTTTCCAGGTAATTCCCCAGGGCACTGATTTGTTTGTTCTCTCCTTGCCAGTTCCGAGGCATATTGTTCAAAAGCAGGTTTTGCTTCCCTGAAGTTATAGAAATCCCATCAGGAAATACTTTGCCGGCCAAAACCAGGTTTTCATCGGGTGCAAGTATTACAATAAAATCGTTAATGCCTTTTGCACTTACAAGACCTATCCCGTAATCTTTTGCGCTGAAATTAAACTGAAAAATTCCATTTTCTTTTACAACTGCACTGTCGATTACATACCTGTCAAATCCGTTATATCCTGATAGTTTTACCTGGTGACCTGCAAATGAGGGAAATAAACCTGTAATTACCTGCGAAGAAGCTTCAAAAGAAACTAAGAAGCTCAATAATACGATAATTCTCATTCTTGACAGGTCAATTTTTTTGTTTTTAATCTTTAATGCATCTGACAGATTGCCCGCTTGCGCGACTTGTACCACTTACGCTTGCATTGCTGCTGTTGTAATTGATACGATTAGCGGTTGTCCCGGCTATGGTACTTGACCAGCATTCACCAAGATCACCACCAATCCCTCCGTGTGAGTATACCCGGCGACCGGCATTAGGTAATTTAAGGGGCGACGCAAAGGCACCAGCTGAATTATTTTGACTCCAGGTCAGGCGTTCCTCATTCCATTCTGCAGAGGTTGGCAACCTGTAACCGGCCGGGCATGGGTTATTGATTCCGTTTACACCCTGCCACAGGTTGTCGTTTTGGGGCGAACGCCAATCAAATGGACTGTCGTAGATGCGAATGAAATCTCCATGACCAGGTACATCATTACTGCTTAATGTAAGTGTTGTAGCAGATGTTCTTAACTGGTGCCCGTCTGCAGAACGGCCCCACTGGTATAAGTCGCCAAACGAAGCTGCATCACTGAGCGAAGTAGCCACCTGGGAAGCGCCGAGATTACGGTTCATCCATACTTTACCGGTGATCGGGTTCAATACATCATTCACTCCTACCTGTGGACACCATTTTGGCATCCCATTTATAAAGGTTAAAACCTGGCCATTATTACCTGCCGGCAAATTTATCCAGGCTGACCCGTCCCAGTAAAGCATTTGACCGGTTACCGTACCCGCGGGTACTGACTTCTCATCAACATAAGCTTTTGTTGCAGCATCTCCATTGTTTACGGGGTTTGCAAGGTTGCGTATATTTTTATTGTTCAGCACTATATTCCCGTCTTCAAGCAGCGACATCTGGTTTGTTGAATCTCCCGTGGTCGAACCGGAAGAAAATATTATTTTACCATATTCACGTATTTCGAATATGTTCTCGCTCCTACGGAACAAAATACGATGATTGTTGTCAAAACTGGCTATCTGCCCGTTGTCTTCGAAAATATGCTGTCGCCGGTAAAATTGTCTGCCGTTTTTGCGTGCAGGGCATATGGCACACTTAAAATCTGACTGCTGCCTGTAATTGTGTAATTGGTTCCACCGGTTGGGTCACACTCAGTTTTAAGATGATAGGTATTATCGGTCCATTTAATTGAGCTGAAAGTACCTCCACCAATTTCAATACTTGCGAGTCCGTTTTCGTTGGTTGTTGGATTCAGGGTTTGGGTAAATACCACTGATCCATTTGGCAAACCTTGCAAAATGCTTATACGTATACTCACCTGTTTGTTTTTAACAAGCTCACCGGAGTTGTTGCGGATCACTGCCTGATAGCTGAATTTTTCGGGTGCCTGTGAGAAAACAGTTCCTGAAAAAATGATTCCTGAAAAAATAAATACAAAAATTTTCATTAAAGTCGGTTTTTAATTTTATTTGACGATATTGTGGATTGCTTTGAATACTCTTTGCAGAGGTAAACATCTCCAGCTAATGGATTCTTAATATTATCTGTTTCATTCTTGTGATATTTTTTGCTGGCACTGGATTTGTTATGTCAGCGTATGGAATGTTTTAGGAAGCGCCAAAAGGTACTACCATCCATGAAGAATGATTGATTGAATGGAGGAATAATTTATTGATTAAATGATTTCACTTTTAATGAATAATTTATGTTGATTATGATTATTGAAGATAAATATT
>JAAUTT010000016.1 GCA_012031335.1 Bacteroidales bacterium
TATTTAATTGTTCTGAGTTTTTCGCTGGTAACAAAAAATTTAATTCAATTATGCTGTTCAAAATCATTATTTGATTTATATGCTTTGAATTATACCAGTTGAATTAATTAGTAGTATATATGAAAACTTTATAGGTAACAGTGAAGAAAATGAAAATCTTAACCTTTCGAAACAAAAAGATATAAAGGCATATTACACCCCTTCGTATTTAGTAATTAAACTTACTGGTAATCTGCACCGATACAAATTAAATTGCAAGGATTATAAGTGCATACAAGAATATCAGTATATTTTCAGGAGCACTCATGCAAGAGCCCAAAATGTTTTGCCCATAAATATTTTTCATATTATTTTAAATTACAATCATTTAGTAGTAGCTTAAAACGAAATTGTTATGCCAATCCTAAATAACCATGTTTTAATATGGTAACACTGGAATCATTTTATGCCTAAATACTTTGCAACGCTAAGCCAATTAAAAAATCTCCAACTTCTCCCCAACCCCAAATCTCCCCTTTGCCTTAGCCACACCCTTTTCAACTTCTATAATTACATCCACATCGTGAGCAAAATCCTGTTGGCCGCGGAAATTACCAGCTTTTGTGGTATGGAAGATAAAGATGAACGCGGTATTGGGGTTTTCTTTGCGAAGTTTGGTCAAGTCGTCACTGGATAAGCGGGCTTTACTCACTGAATCAATAAAAACGAATTGGTAAGGCGTCAAATCATCCGGTAGTTTTTCGGCAATGATGAGATTGGAATGGATTGCTCCCAGGCGTTCAAATTTCTCTTTGAGCGTATAGCCAAATCCTTCTTCAATGGCCACATACAATACTTTTCCATGGTTTTGGGCCAGGTATTTTGCAAAATCGATGCAAAGGGTCGATTTGCCGCTTTTGGGCAAGCCAAACACCATGGCAGAAAACCGGTCGAAGGGTCGCCAATGAGTTCCCGGTATTTTCCTTGTAACCCAATGGTTTCAAAATCCATCTCGGACAGTTTGATGCTTGATATAACCGTTGGTTCAACAATTTCATCCTTTTTAATTTTTTCTTCTGTGCCCCGCAAACCTTTCTCCGCTTCGTATATTTTTTGAAGGTATTTGGCTACTTTTCTTTTTTTGTTGCCTTTTTGCAAGCCAGGTCGCAATTCCGTTTAAGGTGGACTCTTTAACTGTTGGCGTTTGGGTTTTATTGGCCAAATATTCCTGGAGTGATTCCTGAATTTCCTTTATCTCATTAAAATAAGGATCTGAAGTACCGATCTTCCCGGAGCTGATAGCTTTTTCAATTTTAGAAGCCAAAACCGATGCTTTTTCCTTAACGCCCTCCTTGCCATGTAATCCAATGTATTCTAATTTTTGTACAAATTGCAATAAACTATATAATTCCATTAGCAATGGCATAGCCAATTGCCTCAGTACTATTTTTTACTTCTAGTTTTTTAAAAAGGTTACTCTTGTGAAATTTAACAGTATTAAAATCCACATTTATCATTGAAGCAATACTATTTGAAGTATAGCCCATAGAGGTTAGTTTTAATATCTCTTTTTCTCTACTTGATAACTTAGTAGGTTCAAACAAAACAAATTTCTTAAGCTTAAAAGAATAATTATACTTTGTGGACTCATTTAACATCTGAATAAAAACGTTTCCTGGATGCTTGCTATCTGAAAGAGTTACCAAACACAATGCGAGCCACATATTTCCAGAACTGAGTATGCGAAGAGGAATAAGTTTATGGTTTATAAGAATAATATTACCATTTTGATGTTTTATCCTAAAATCGTAAGATATAAAGCATTGGTTTCGACGATTAACAGGGAGGTTGTAAAAGAAACCAAACCCATTTTCATTAATTTCAAACAGCATAGACAAATCCTCAGGTATGACTACTTTTTCAAAATAGTCATATCCCATTTCCTTTACTTCTTCTATTTTATATCCGCATAAAAACAATGGGTTAGCGGCAACATAAGCAAATTCCTTTTTAAAATAATCAATGATATAGATGCTTTGGTTAGCCAATTTCGATAGGGCGATTAAGGGCTCAATGATATGACAAATAGACTTGTAATCCATCTCCTTACAATCGTCAATTTTCTTGACCGGTACAAAAAAATTATCAATAAGCGACATTCTATAATTTTTTTATGCGTTAAATTTAAAAAATCCATTCAAAACAGAAACACTTATTCTAAGAACTACCCTATAGGGTAGGTAAGTAAGGTTTGAATTATTGTTATTTTTATGCAGAATACGGACAAAATTTATTCCACAAAAGAAAGTACCAGAAATATTTGTATGGATTTATTAGTTAGGCGCTTTTCCGACTTTTCTCTTTGGCAGGTTAAACAAAAAAATCTGTTCGATTTCAGCAGTTTTGTTGTTAAGGTGAACTACGAATGCTATAAATATACTGCAAAAACAGGTGAGGAAATAAGTGATATCGAAGAAATTTTTAAATACGATTGCGCTCATTTTGACCATGCTTTCTTTTATGCACTTAAAAGCAGTAAAGGTCAATTAATAGCCACAATAAAAGTTACACGATGGAACGAATCCATCGTTTTTCCGCTTGTTTCAAACTTTGGCATTGATATACCTAAGTTTTTATCAGGACTAACTTTTAAGCCCAAAGAAATATGGCATCTTGGGAGGTTGGCTATAGATCATCAGAAAATTTCTTGCGACCCTGTTTTATCCAAATACCGGACTTCCATTTTAAAAATCATGCTTATAGCAGCTTTTAACCATATATGCACTGATAATGATAATATAATGCTTGCAGAATGCGATAACAGGCTAAACGAAAAAATAAAATTGATGGGAATTCACTCTATACCAATTGGCGAGAGCATACAATACCTAGGTTCCGAAACTACTCCAATATACAATACCGGAAATGGATTAAGTCATTTTTTAAAATCTTACGGCTATGTTTGGAATTTTATGACCGTAACCGGATATATATACCCGCCGGTAACCAGGAGGAAATAAAAAACAAAAGAGTTGTGTTAGCCGGCACAGGCTTGGGAAGCGTTATTGCTGAATGCCTGCTGCGACTTGGATTCGAAAATATTTGCCTGATAGACGGCGATGTAGTTGAAACCACCAACCTGAACAGGCAAAATTACACTTTGCACGATGTTGGCAAACCCAAGGTTACTGCTTTACGGGAGAGATTAGAATCCATAAATCCTCGTGCCGCTATAGAATGCAAAAACCAGTTTTTGGATAGCGAAACTGGTATCAGGTCGGTTTTGAGTGTTGGCGATATTGCTATAAATGCTATGGACTTTAATTCGGATGCTCCTTTTTTATTCGATAAAGTATGCACTAGTCTTAACATACCCGTTATTCATCCCTATAACCTGGGTTGGGCGGGATGCGCCTTTGTTGTTACCCCCGCAAGCGAAGGATTGACATATATACAAACAACCCCCTTAAACTTTGAAAAACAATTTGTAGAATACGCTATAAAGAGGTTAAAACACCAGAATTATAATACAGACTGGCTGGAACAATGTTTAACCTCGTATATGGAAGAAAAAGATGGTATGCCACCCCCGCAGTTACCGGTTGCATCGTGGATTACAGCCGGACTTTGTACTTCACTTATATATAAGCTTGCTATTGGTGATTCTCCCCGGTTATTTCCTGATTTTTATTTTTTGCCTGCAATTTAAAAGCTACTTAAAAACGGAAAACTACTAAATAAGGTAGTTAAAAATTTCTGTAAAATCCACCCTGGCGGGTAGTTGACTTGTGTTTTGTTTATGACTAACATTAACCCCAAAATTGTATAGTTAAAGCAGCAATGAATTTTAAGCACGATAGTAATGATACCTTAATTATAGAAGATATCCATTGCAAGCTGAATACAATATGCATTAATAGAATAATTTACATATACGAAACGGACGGTTTAACAACATTTGTAACAGAAACTGAGAATTCTGTCTTTGAAAGTATCAAAACAATTAAGAACTGGAAAGATAAATTACAGCTTTATGGATTTATTAAAATAAATCATAAAACATTAATTAATACTATTTTCATTAGTAAAGCAAAAATAATAAAGAACCGAGTCTTAGTTTTTAGCGACGGAAGAGAGATTAAAGTCTCTCGCAGCAATGGTACATATTGCGAAATACTAATTAAAAAACTTAAAAGAACTAAATACGATGGCCATATATTTAGAAAGTGAATGGTGACGCCACTTTAAATGCAGCCGAAAATTAAAAAAAAGAAAATGAAAAGAAATGTTTTTTCAATTGAAGACATAATGATTCTCGAATCGAGAGACATTATGAAGACTGATGCTTTATCTCAAATTAAAGGCGGTACTGCTAAAAATGAAGATTGCTCCTGCGGTAGTGGAAATAATAATACCGGTGGTGGAGAGTGTACATGCGGCAGTGCTAATTCGAATAAAGCATCAATTTGTTTTGAGTAATCAAAATTGTGAGTCAGTTACTTTCTAACTGGCTCACCTTTAAATTTATTATATGGATAAAGTTTCGCGTTATACATTTGGATTCGTTTCTTCAACCAATCAATTTCTCATTTATAATTCAAGATCAAATAACTTTATACGTGTTAATAAGGATATTTTAAAGATCATTCAAGAGTCCAAAATTAGAGGAGATAATAGTTTATTTTCATCTTTTGATACCTTATTGATGAATAAATTTAAACAGCTAAAAATAATTGTAGATAATCAGGAAGAAGAACAATATTTACTAAATCTTGAAATGCAACACGGATTAGAAACTTTCTCCTCCAATAGAATAATTTTAGTTTTGGCTCCAACTACTCATTGTAACTTTTCCTGCAGTTATTGCTTTGAAAAAGATAAGAAGAATATAACAATGTCTGATCAAACAATTGATGATCTTATTCTTTTTCTTAAGGAATTTAAATATTCCGACAGTCTTCACTTAACATGGTATGGTGGTGAGCCATTATTAGCAGCACCTATTATTAAGAAAATATTATATAAGATTCAAAAGGAATTACGCAATATAAAAATCGATTATCATTTTTGGTAACCAATGGGTTTCTTCTTGATAAAAAACATATTGATATATTTAGGAAATTCCCTTTAAATGAAGTTCAGGTAACTCTTGATGGAACTAAAGCAAGACATGATCAAATGAGGCATCTAAAGCATAATAAAATAAGTACTTATGATAAAATTATTGGTAATATTGATTACTTTTTAAATACTTTTCCAGAAACGAAGTTATCAGTAAGAATCAATTTAGACAAAAGCAATCACAAAAGCTATTTTACTCAACGTACAGAATTGGCTCAATGCTTTGAAGGTAAAAACATAAGTATTTATCCGGGAATTCTGCGAATAGAAAACTCTGACGGAAAATGTATGGGATGTGAGTCTCTTGTGCACGACGACATTAGAGAACTATTTTACGAGATGGAGGGGTATGTTAATTTCTATCCTTCTCTCAAAAGTAAAGGATGTTGTGCAACTCATATCAATTCCTTCGTTATTGGACCTAAAGGTGAAATTTTTAAGTGCTGGAATGATGTAAGTGATGAAAATAAAATAGTTGGGTATATAAATAAAAAAGATTTTACCAGACCGGATTTATTTAACAGGTACGTTTTATCGACAAGTTGTTTTAGAATTCCCGAATGCAGGGAATGTTTTTATCTTCCAATTTGTGTTGGAGGATGTGCTCATTATAGATTAAAGAATCTGTATGAGGGAGGAAATTTTAATCTTTGTTCATTGTATAAAAAAGATGGTGTATTGGAAAAGTGCCTCGAAATTCATTATAATAAAACCTTAATAGCAGATGAGTTTTAAAAAAAGATTAATATACAACCTTCTTCAATCTTTATTTATTCTTTTAAACCTCCCGGATCTAAGCGCTCAATATCGGCTCAGCGGTACTGTAAAAGATACAAACGATTCGGCTGTAGTTTGCAACATTCTGCTCAAAAAACAGAACGCTCTTGTGCAAGGCGCCCTAAGCGACAGGAATGGTAAGTTCGTTTTATTAAATGTCGCCAAGGGTGATTATTTGGTTATAATTTCGTCCATCGGGTATACGAGCGATACATTGTTTATTCAAAGAATTAGGAAGGATCTTAATCTGGGAGATATTCAAATAAAACCAAAAGCGGTAGAGTTAGGTGGAGTTACTGTTACAGCAAGGAGTGTATTTAGGAAAGATGGGGTCAGAATGGTAATTCCAGGTGCAGAGATTAAAAAAACTTCGACCAATGCGATAATGGTACTTGAAAGAATGAACCTGCCCCGGTTGAATGTAGATGCACACTCCAATTCCATCCAAATTCCCGGTGGAGGGGAAGTAAAAGTTTGCATCAACGGACGGGAAGTTTCTATGGTTGAAATAAGTTCCTTGCAACCTTCTGAAATTATCCGAATAGAATATCATGATAAACCTGAAGCTCGTTACAATTATGCTCCAGTAGTACTTGACTTTATTGTAAACCATTTTGAAACAGGCGGAATAGTGTATACAGAGATATGGAATGGCATTAACAGGTCATTTGGGGAGGATAGGATTGTAGCAAAGTTAAATAACAAGAAATCGGAATTTACATTATCTTATTACCTGGCCTACAGGGACTGGTCGCACCTTTGGCGCGAAAACAATGAAACATTTAACTTGGAAAATGAAACAATTTCACGTTACGAAAAGGTGAACCCGCCGGTTTTGAATATTACAATCACCGGATAAATCTAAATTATAATTATCAAAATGAAAAGAATGTTTTTAATATATCTTTTATTACCCAAATGAATAATCAATTGCATAAGGATTTTAAAAGCAAATTATATTCCGTCGGATCAGTTGAATATTCTGACATGACAGACAGCTCAAACAATAAAACGTCCTCACCATCTCTTAACATTTATTTTCAGCACCTTTTCAGCAAGCAGGAAAATATTACCTGTAGTTTCTACGGATTAAATAATAGTACAACCTATAATAGATATTATACCGAGGATTACGAAAACAAACATAATATTGATTTAATTTCAAATGTTAAGGAAAAGCAACTGGGAGGAGGAGTCTCTTTACTTTACGAAAAACAGATTAAAACCGGGATAATAAATATAGGACTGACCGAGAGAAGTACCTTTACCCGTGATAACTATAATAACACCTGGAATTCAAGCCAATCCTCAAATAAAACCGATTTAGATCTCCATAATCTTTATTTATATGCACAATTTGGAAACAAATGGAAAAGGTTATATTACAGGATAGGTGTTGGGGCAAACAGTCTTTTTCAAAGTGTTAACAACGATACTAGGCGCTATACAGTTTTCAGACCTTCTGTTGCTCTTACATATTCTTTAAGCAATAGTTTTGAGATTAATTATACCGGGTCTGTTTATCCAACTATGCCTACATTATCAGCAATATCTAGCTACGATCAGAAAATAGACTCCTGCAGTTGCAAAGAGGAAATCCGGCGCTAAAGCCCCAGGTTAATTATAAAAACGGGATATCGTTGGATTTTGACATAAAGAAAATAGGGTTTGGGTGTTACCTGGATTATACATACGTTTCATCGCCATTAATGGAAAGTTCATTTGCAGAAAATAACAAAGTTGTAAGAACTATCAACAATCAAAAAAACTTTCAGATTTTAAATCCCGAATTGGAATTAAGATCGAAACCATTTGATAATTACATCCAACTTAAAATTTACACAGGAATTAACAAGTATATAAGCACTGGGAACAATTTCCTGCACAATAAAACTATTGTTTATTATGGGGGAAAGATAAAAGTAAATTATAAAAAGTATTCTCTAACATGGCTGGTATCCCAAAATACATCAGATTCATTTTGGGGGGAAACCCTTTCGAGAGACGAAAGTGCACATGTTGTTACCTTATCGTACAATAACTCAAAAATCTATGTCGGCTTAGAAGGGTTTAACCTGTTTTCAACCAAACACACCAATAGTAAAGAGAATTTAAGTTCCATTGCCCCTTACACGCGTTACGAATATTTAGACGAATTAAGAAATATGCTTAGGTTTAAAATTACCTATACATTGAAATATGGCAGGGAATACAAAGCAAAAACCCAAAAGATTAGAAATACAGACGAAGTAGAACAGGGAATCCTAAAAGGCGAAAAATAATAATGTGAAAACGAAGATAAGACTTGAAAAACAGATGGATGGCATGGATTGTGGCCCCGCCTGTTTACGTATGATCGCTAGCTATTACGGAAAAGATTACGATATTGACACTCTTCGAAAATCATGTTATATTTCAAAGGGAGGTGTATCGTTACTGGGAATTAGTGAAGCAGCCGAGAACATAGGATTTAAAACGTTAGGAGGGCGATTCACACTTAAGAAATTAAAGGAAAACATACCACTACCATGCATCATTCATTGGAGTCAGGAGCATTTTGTTGTTTTATATAAAATAAGACCTTTAGATTTATTAATAATCAAACAAAATTATATATAGCCGATCCCGGAAGCGGTTTCATTACTTATTCCGAAGAAGAATTTAAGGAACACTGGTTAAGTACCAAAACAAACGGAGAGGACAAAGGAGTTGCTTTGGTGCTGGAACCCACCCGGAAATTTTATGAACAAGAAGGAGAAAAATTAAACCACAGAAGCTTGATGTTTCTGTATTCTTATTTTTTAAGGTACAAGAGATTTTTTGGACAGTTATTTCTTGGGCTGTTATTGGGTAGTTTATTACAGCTTATATTCCCATTTCTTACCCAGTCCATTGTCGATTGTTGGCAATTCAAAATCAAAACCTAGGTTTTATTTACCTTGTTCTGCTAGCACAGTTAATTCTATTTATCAGCCGTATGTCGGTCGATTTTATCCGCAGGTGGATATTACTGCATATAAGCGCACGAATTAATATTACCCTGCTATCAGATTTTCTCATTAAACTGATGCGATTACCCATGAGTTTTTTTGATACCAAACTTGTAGGAGACTTATTACAGCGCATAAACGACCACGACCGGGTACAGCGGTTTTTAACTGCCCAAACCCTTAGTGTAATGTTTTCAGTTTTTAACTTAATAATTTTTGGAGTCGTTCTGTGGATTTACAGCTTCAAAATATTTACAATTTTTCTTATTGGAAGTACGCTTTATACGCTATGGATTTTCCTGTTTTTGAAGAGACGAAGGATGCTCGATTATAAATTCTTTCAACAAAGAGCTTTGAGCCAAAGTAAAATCTATCAGCTTATACATGGCATGCAAGAAATAAAACTGCAAAACTGCGAAAAAAGGAAGCGGTGGGAATGGGAGGATGTTCAGGCTGATCTGTTTAAAATCAATATCTCATCGTTAGGTTTGGAACAAAAACAGGAAGCTGGTAATATCTTTATTAATGAGTTGAAGAATATTTTGATAACGGTGGTAGCAGCAACTTCGGTAATCAATGGGGAACTTACCCTGGGAATGATGCTTGCAATACAATACATTATTGGGCAGTTGAATTCACCTATAGAACAAATGGTAGTGTTTATCCGCGATTTGCAGGACACAAAAATTAGTCTGGAACGCATTAACGAAATACACCACAAAGAAGATGAGAACAATAATATTAATATAATAGATCCCATACAATTAAACAAAAAAGATATTAGTATTAAAAATCTTGTTTTTCAATACGAAGGGCCTCATTCGGAAAAAGTACTCAATGATATTAACCTTACCATCCCCGAAGGTAAAGTAACAGCCTTTGTTGGAGTTAGTGGCAGTGGTAAAACAACTTTAATTAAAATGCTTTTAAAATACTAACCAACCCATTGAAGGATTGATAAATGTTGGAGATCATGATTTGAATGGTTTTAATTCAACCTGGTGGCGCAACCAATGCGGAGCAGTAATGCAGGATGGATTTGTTTTTTCCGAATCCATTGCTCAGAACATTGCCGTTTCCGAAGATAATATTGATAAGGAAAGACTGTTGTTCGCTTCGAAAATGGCTAACATTCATGATTTTATCAATACACTGCCACTGAAGTATAATACAATTATAGGGCAGGAAGGCCAAGGTTTAAGCCAGGGGCAGAAACAACGGATATTGATTGCGCGGGCAATATATAAAATCCGGATTTTATCTTTCTGGACGAAGCAACAAACGCACTAGATGCCAATAATGAAAGGGCAATTGTTGAAAATCTGGAACAATTTTATAAAGGTAAAACGGTAGTTGTGGTTGCCCATCGCCTGAGTACAGTTAAGAATGCCGATCAGATCGTAGTACTCGAAAAAGGAAGGATAATTGAGACTGGTACCCATAAAGAATTAACTGCTAAACAGGGTGCATATTTCAATTTAGTAAAGAACCAATTAGAACTTGGGAATTAATATGGTTGCCGAAAACGATCAAATAGAACTCCGCAGCGAAAAAGTCCGCAGTATTATAGGGCAAATTCCGCCATTACTTCTTAGAAGTGGTATCGGTATTATATTTATTATAACGCTTATCTTAAGTTGTATGGGTTATTATTTTAAATATCCTTATACAATAGAAGCGGAATACTATATATGGGAAAATAATCACAAGCCGGAAGGTGCTTTGATGGTACCTTACGGCAAAGCATCCAGAATAAAACCAGACCAGAGGGTTATTATTAACCTGACTAATGTTTCATTTATGTATAACAAGACCCTTTTTGCTAAAATAGATTCAATAAGCCCGAATGTTATTATTAATGAGCATGGCGGATTTAACAAAATATTCATCAAAGACATAAAATTGGGCAATATCCATACCCAGATTGAATTGCGAGGTAAAGCTCAGGTTGAAATTGGCAATTTAAGTTTTTGGGAGCGGGTAAGATCAAGATAAATGGAGCTAATAAATGTCTGATATAAAATAAAAATAGCTGCTAAATGAAATATTTCATATCTCTCCTTACAATTGCATTAACAATCTCTTCGTTGAATGGTCAGGTTGGACTGGCCGATTACCAACAAACCTGTTATTGCAACCTGGGGCAAATACACCCCAAAAGCATTATAAAAGCTTGATAATAACTGGGAAATCCTGAAAGCTATGACTATGGGATGTACCCTGCAAAAGCTGGATACTTTAAGAATTTCTTATACCAAAAGCCAGATTAGACTATTGCAATTATGCAACTTGATACGAAATCAAAATGGTACATATTATACCTTATTCCCCATTTTGGAAAAGCAGGAAACGGACAAGCTTAGAAAGGAATCAAAAGGGATAGCAGAAGTAATTTTACCTTTTATTGAACCGGATATTCTGACATTGAAAGATAATCTCAAAGAAATAGGCTGTGAACAAAATACATATTCCATATTGTTTTCCTATGTGTTGGACGGTTTAATCTGGAACATATTTGAAAAGCACAAATTAGTAGATAGTTTGGTTATTACAACTGAGAAGCCTATGTGGAGTGGCTACTTTTGGGCAATGACTCCAAAATACCCTTTCATAAGTGGAACCAACGAATATTCGGATGACAATTGTTATGCTTTGCATATCAATTGGAGCGATGCAGGAGGGGCGGTTATGGATTCTATTCTGGGTAAATCGGAATATTTATATGCGATGATGGAGGAATACAAAAAACATAAAAAAGTAAAACAAGATAGCATTATTCACAATCTTAAAAATTATAAAGTTCTGGATAATAGAGGTAATATAAAAATCCCCATAATTTTAGAGAACTCCCAAAACCGAATTTACCAATTATCTCTTACGATTTCGGAAAAGATGTACGCTAAATTCATTTGCACAACCGATGTCACCGAAATTACCAAGGCCTGTAAATTCAGTAATAACACAGAAAGTACTGTTATTCTCTGGCACGAGGTAATGCGTGCCTTACTTAAAGCAATAGAAGAAAAAGAGATCATAAAAAAACCTGTTATTTTTTCCGACCCAGAGAAAGCAAATTTAGAGAATGCAAATGAGTTGATGTTTATAACAACAAAGGGTTAATTCCTTATTTCACATTAAAATTTATGAAGGGAGCATTTCTCTGTGTAGTTGATTTTTATTAATGCAAAAATCAATTAACAATCTCAACGGCCTTTACCACCTTAATTGCCATCATTTTTTCGTCAAAACCACCCTATGGCGTAGGGTTTTTCAAATGTTTTTATGCTTATACTTGCTACACTGATTACTTTCTTTCTCTTTTCAGATTAATATAAATAATTACCATGCAACTAATATCTCACATTACCGCCCATGAATTACTTACTGATTTTGGATCATACCACCTTCAATTAAGAAGTAACCATAACGAGAATTTTGTTCGTCAATTTAATAAACTTTAAAGACTATGAAAACAACATCTTTTCTTGTTTTTTTAATCTTTTTTTCTTTTGGATGCTCGAAGGAAAAAAGTGAAGCTGATCGTTCCGATAGTATTTTGAACCTGTTAAAAAACAATCAGGTCCCGTTAGCCACAACAACTTATAGTGCAGCAATTGATACCGTTGTGAGCAATGAAACGGAAGCGGCAGGTAACACCAATACCAAATTGGCAACTCTCAGTGATGAGGATACCAAGAAAATTCAAGACCTTGTTGCACTTATAGACAAGGAGACCGTAAAAGCATTTGATGAAAAAATATCAAATTGGATCAACCTTTGGGCTGGGAAACCCACATATTATAGTGACCCTGCTGGGATCTTGCAAACAAATTCAGCAGAGTACAGAGCCTATATAAATTTCTGCGCCGAAAAAGGTAAAGCGATCCTGCCCCTTCAATTTGAGCTATTGGCAAAAACTGCGGCAGCTAACGAAAGTGCCAATTTCTGTTTGTTATGGTATCCGCTTATTTCAGAGATTCTTCCTAAACTACCCCAGTTCAATAAATACCTGGATCAATCTATTGAAAAATACAAGACAAACAAATCGAGTTTGAGCATAGACGGGAATAGTGAAATAGTTTTAGGATTTGTCCAAAATGTATTGCAGGGTGAGTTTTAAAGTCCTCAAAAAGCCATATTTTACAACCCCGGCAAAGCCGGGGTTGTAAATCCTTTTATCAATTGTACATTAAGGATTCTATTTAGGCCTGGATATTCCGGATCATATTGACCCCACCACCCAATTTTCCGATCAAAATGTCAAACCACCTTAATTGCCATCTTTTTTCGTCAAAACCACCCTATGGTGTAGGGTTTTTCAAATGTTTTTATGCTTATACTTGCTACATCTTAATAATCATACTGAAGTAATACATTGAAACCTGCATGCAATAGTTATTATTTTAGGTTTATAAAACACATGCGGGTTTCATTTTTTTATTAACCCAAAACATTATCTTATGAGTTTGCAAATTTCACTGGAACCAAATTATCTGACCGAACGGCCGGATGACTTTATGGCCGTGGTGCGCAACGTAGTTTATAAAGATTTTAAGGGTGTTCTCAAACAACTCACCGGCCCTGGTTCTATCTTAAAAGAAACCGAATGTGTGGCAGTCATCAACGCCTATTGGAACGTGATTAACGAAAACCTGAAAGAAGGGATAGGCTTTAACTCCGAACACATAAACATAACACCTGCAGCTGGTGGTGTTTTTGAGAGTGAAAACGAGCCCTTCGATGATGAAAAACACTGGAAAGGCGTTAACTTAACTGCCGGAACCAGTATGCGAAAAGCATCGCGCGAAATGAAAATAGCCATTACACGTGCAACGGTCCCCACGCCTTATGTAAAAGCATTTTTCGATATCCGGGCCGAGAGTACAAACCAAAGCATTACTCCTGGCTTTATGGCCGATATTACTGGCGATTTGATAAAGATAGAAGGTGAGCAGTCGGGCGTTTATTTTATAAACACAACTACGGGAACCGAAACCAAAGTGGCTCGGATCCATGTAAACCAGCCCAAAAAACTCACAGTTATTATCCCCGAAGGCCTCGCAACAGGCTCATACAGGATAGAAATACGCACCCATATCAACGAAAGTAAAGATTTGCAGCACCGCATCACTCAATGCCATTTTAACGGTAGACATAAAATTGCATTGGCTAAAAAACCAGCATTCATCAACATTTTGTCCGTAGGTAAGCGACATTTTAACCGCAGGTAAGTTACCTTATAATTCCAGGTAGCTTACCTGCTTTCTGAATCTATTCGAAAAAGTTGGAAGTTCCCGGAACCATAAATTCATAAATATCGTGCTTTATCTGTGTCCTTGCCCCGGTATAGAAGTGTTTATTCACCGTTGTTTGAACCAAAAACTTGTATCTTTGTAAAAAACTGGATATGATTACATTAAAGGTAAAAATTAAAAACCAATCAGATGCGAAAGTCCTAGCTCGGTTTCTCCGTACATTGGAGTATGTAAAATCCGTTTCCTTTGAAAAACCGGAAAAACCGTTGGCTGACGAAGACTGGATTTTACCAGGCCGTCCTGCTACAGAAACCGAAATAAAGCAGCTCTTTGAGGATATGGACAAAGATGGGGACGAAGGCATAACAACCCAGCAGCTAAAAAAAGAGATAGCTCAATGGAGCAAAAGAATTTAAAGGTAATTGCGATTAGATTAGAACTACCTGCCTACAAGAAACCTACAGCCAGGTTTATTTGAATTCTGAATTGCCTAAATAAAGTTGTTGAAAAGATATTTTATGAAATGGGGAAACTAGTTTGAGGTTTTAAGAAATCAATATTCAGTAATTGTTTCTTACTTAAAAAAGCAGACAAAGATTTCGATAAATTGAGTAATCAGACGCTCTTCCCCTTAACAAAATCGAAAACTGGCTCAAAGATGTTCCGGTATAGCTGGTAGCGAAAGTTCTCGACGGAGTTGGATCCTCCATCCATAAAGATGTCGAGTATCTGACACCGATCCTTGTCGGTTTTAGCGTTTTCGAATACCAACCAATTGACAAGTGTATATTCGGTTGGGCGATGATCGCCAATGTTTACAGCCTGCAGTTCTATACTGTTGAGGAATACTGCCCAAGTATCCTCCATTTTGAGAGAAGCAGTGTTGCCCTGTATAAGGAACATGATATCGTAAACATGTAAAAAGAAATAGGTATAATCTTCACTATCGAAACCATTACCACAATCGGGGTTGTTATCGTATCTCTCGTGGTACAAAAGCTTGTAGTGGGGCGAAAGAGCAGGAAGGTTGTGCAATACATGAAGGTATTCCCCGGAAGAATCAGATTTAAGAAGGTTGTGGATTGCTTTCATCATATAATTTATTTTGTATGAAACCCCATTTTTGCAATTCTCTCTGGAATTTATGTTTTTCGCAAATATGTTCGGTTCATACAGCGGTTTTTTTCAAATATAACAAAACCATTTTGATTTTGAAACGGTTACATTAAATTTACCAATGTCCTTTCTATGGAGCGCCGCGTGAGCGGTTACCTCTGCCTCGATGTTGGCCGCTTCTTCTTTTTTCATTACCCCTGTATCGGTCAATATTTTTAATGCTGCGGTTATCACTGGCACTGCGGCGGCCAGGGTGGCTGCGGCGGCCACCCCCAAACCGGTTATTTCGGTTCCTTCGTCGATCCCACTCAGTCCTCCTGCTTTCCCTTTGAGCACTGCATTGCGAAGGGCGCTTGTCTTGCCTTGCAGTTTATCCACGAAAAGCTTTTCAATTTTGGCAAGCGCACTTTTCGACTTTTCCCATTCCTGGGCTGAGACGCCTTTAGCTGCAGCTTGCTCCCGGGTGGCGTATCCCCACTTGATTTTGGAGGCCATCTTTTCATGTTGAGCTTCATGGCAAGCAAAAAGCCGCTCCTGGCCGAATGGTAAGCGGGTTGAACCGCACCACGGCCTTACCTGCCTTCTTTGCAGCCTGTGCAGTTGCTTTGCCTGCTTTTTTAACCGCT
>JAAUTT010000830.1 GCA_012031335.1 Bacteroidales bacterium
GAGAAGCTTGCAGAACTCCGCAAGCCGTGCTCATCGCACTCGAATACTACGACTACCAACTCCGAAACTCCACAATCTAAGTACATGTACTCGAGTGATAAAAGTAAGTGGTATTTTTTGTGTAATTTCTTGCGAAAGCCAAAAATCGGTTGAATCGCGAAAAATCGCGCCGTTTTCAGATATTCCTGCTGAACTCCCAGATAATAATCGTTATCAAGATCTAATGCAGCCTCTCCTGCAAGTTGACCTAAAACAGGTGGGCACAATCTCTGTTGTGCGAATTTTAGAGCTGTACTAATTACCTCCTTATTTTTCGAAACCAGCGCTCCTACCCGTATACCACAAGCGCTATATCTTTTTGAAAGTGAATCGACCATTACTACATGTTGCTCTATTCCTTTAAGATTCATGGCTGAGATATGCTTTCGGCCATCGTAGCAAAATTCTCTGTAAACTTCGTCGGAGAAAAGAAAAAGATCATATTTTTTCACCATCTCACTTAGGGTTTTCAACTCCTTTTCAGAATACAGATAACCCGTAGGATTATTGGGATTACAAATGATAATTGCCTTGGTCCGTGGAGTAATCAATTTTTCAAACTCTTCTATGGGAGGTAATGCAAAGCAAGTTTCAATAGTTGAACGAACAGGTACTATGTTCATTCCCGCAGTTAGAGAAAATCCATAATAATTAGCATAAAAAGGTTCTGGCACAATTGCTTCCTCATCATTGTTCATGCAGCTCATCATACCGAAAAGAAGCGCTTCCGATCCACCGGATGTAACAAGTATTTCATTAAAATCCACATCAATATCTACTTTCCTATAATAGTCGGCCATTTTCCGACGTATTGATTCATCGCCCGCAGAATGTCCATAAGAAATTGTTTTCGAACTGATGTTTCTAATTGCGTCCATTGCAATAGTGGGTGTTGGTAAATCGGGATTTCCAATATTCAATGGTACACTATCCTTCCTTTGCTTTTGGCTTCTTCAGCAAACGGAACCAATTTCCGTATAGGCGAAGCAGGCATTTGTCGTCCTTTTTCTGAAATCTGGGGCATAAATTTAAATTTATTTTACTTTACATATGGGCAAAAAAATCATCCTAACATCAGGTTTTTCACTCCTATGCTGGTAAAAACAATTACCGGCAATAGTTATTATGCTGCAAATGCCGCCGATGCGGCAATGGTTGCAATAGCGAAAAACCGAATATTGAGATGATTTCTCATTAAATATTTTCAGGAATTAAGAGTTACTTTTCTTTTCGTTATTGGCAACTGAACCCTTAATTGAGAGAACAATTCTCGGCGTTTTTGCATTTGAGGTTACAAAAACACTTTTGTTAAATGGTCCCATTATGGATGTATTGTACTTAACTTTAATAGTGGCCTTTTCTCCTTTTTTAATTGGTTGACGCGGCCATTCGGGGGTTGTACAACCACAAGAAGAACGCACCTCACTTAAAACCAAAGGCTCATTGCCTGTGTTTTTAAACTCAAAGGTATAAGTTCCATCTCCATTGAAGGGAATTGTGCCAAAATCGTGCGATGTTTCAGTAAACACTATTTCAGGAGCATTTTTATTCTCAGCAGGAGCAGGTGCATCCTGAGCGAAAATAACTCCTGACAAGGCAAACACTGATAGTAAAGTAATAAACAGCTTTTTCATAGCTAAAAATTAAGTTGACAAAAATAATAGAAATTTTATTAATGACATTTGTCATGGTGAAAAAACGGTATAAAGTTACATAAAATCCAGAACCATTATTCCATGATAAAACAATATTTATTTACTGTTCCCGGGAGAATTTGTTTCACTTGATAAACTGAATTTTACTTATGGTAAATAAACATCATCCTATTGTTTTCAGAACAAACCTATATTTGCACAGAAATTTATATTTTTACGGTTTTCATTAATTTATATAAAGTTCCGATCCATGGAGATTCCTTCGAAATACGATCCGAGGCAGGTTGAAGATAAGTGGTACCAGTACTGGACTGATAAAGGCTTTTTCAAATCGGTTCCCGATCAGCGGGAGCCATATACAATTGTAATACCTCCGCCAAATGTTACAGGGGTATTGCATATGGGACATATGTTAAATAATACACTTCAGGATGTATTAATACGCCGTGCCCGTATGAACGGGAAAAATGCCTGTTGGGTACCCGGCACCGACCATGCTTCTATTGCAACTGAGGCCAGAGTGGTTGCTAAACTTGCATCAGAGGGAATTAAAAAAAACGACTTAACCCGCAATGAATTTCTTGCACATGCCTGGGAATGGAAAACCAAACATGGAGGGATCATTCTTGAACAGCTTAAAAAATTGGGCGCTTCATGCGACTGGGACCGTACTAAATTCACCATGGATCCGGATATGTCCGAAAGTGTAGTTAAGGTCTTTATACATCTTTATAATAAGGGATTTATATATCGTGGAGTTCGCATGGTCAACTGGGATCCCAAGGCATTAACCGCCATCTCCGACGAAGAAGTAAATTATAAAGAAGTTAATTCAAAACTTTACCACATTAAATACAAAATTGCAGGTAGCAACGAGTTTGTAACCATAGCAACAACCCGCCCCGAAACAATCCTGGGCGACACAGCGGTTTGTGTTCACCCCGAAGATGAACGTTATAGTCATTTGCATGGCAAAAAAGTACTTGTCCCATTAATTAACAGGGAAGTACCTGTTATAAGCGACACTTATGTCGACAGGGAATTTGGAACTGGCGTTCTGAAAGTTACTCCGGCCCACGACATCAATGATTATGAATTGGGTCAAAAGTACAATCTTCCGTCCATTGATATCTTTAATGATAATGGTACATTAAATGAAAAAGCACAACTTTATGTAGGGGAAGACCGATTTGCAGTTAGAGAAAAGATCGTTAACCAGCTTACAGAATCAGGACAAATTGCCAAAATAGAGGAACACATCAATAAAGTTGGATTTCTGAACGAACGGATGCCGTAATAGAACCCAAACTCTCGATGCAGTGGTTTGTGCGCATGAAAGATCTTTCGGGGCCGGCACTTGAAAATGTGATGAACGATAATATCCATCTTGTACCCTCGAAATTTAAGAATACATACCGCCACTGGATGGAAAATGTAAAGGATTGGTGTATATCCCCGTCAATTATGGTGGGGGACAGCAAATTCCTGCTTACTATATTAATGACACCAATGAATATGTTGTTGCAGAAAGTATAGAAGAGGCGGTTCAGTTAGCGAGGGAAAAAACAAATGAATCG
>JAAUTT010000831.1 GCA_012031335.1 Bacteroidales bacterium
GCAAGGGCACAGATAAATACCGACCATCCGGCCCATTTGGAATGGGCTTGTTTCCAGGCCCAACTTCGAAGATTATTGATCCAATATTTCATTCATCGATTTGTTTAAAACACTATATATGTGTTATATATACACCTTAGCTCTTAATCTGAAAAGCTTGATAATAGATAGGTATTACCCTTCAATCTTTACAAGAATTAGTGTGGTTGCGATTAATTTCGGCAGGCATCAGGTGGTAACCAGATGGAATAGTTGAGTTTTGCAGGTAGAAATAAATGAAGGGAATAAAAACTCTTTTCTTCTATCGCAATAATTTCGTAGGGTAATTTCACCATACTTATTTGGGTTTCTTCTTCTCCGGAAGTGTCTGATGCAGCAATGCTTGAATAATCTGTATTTTGGTTAGTGTTTGTGATATTGTTTTCTATTTGATGAAAATTCCTAACGATATCGTTTCCAGAGGAGTAGGAGAGCGAGAGGATTAAAAACAATAAAACCAATATATTTTTCAGATTCTTCATATGTAACAAAAATATACTTTTTATGTATTCATCATCACTTACGGATGGTGATACCTTTTCTTTAACACCGGTTAGAGTTTAAATGTTTAGAATGGAGGTTTATTAAATTGAGGTAGATGCTTGATCTTGGTATTGTAAACAGCTATTGCTTATCGGGTTTAATTAATATGATTATCCAAATGTTTCAAAAGCAAATCGGAGTTAGTTTCCGGATTAAAGAGGAAGTGGAAATGTTATGGAACTTTTAATTACCAAAGCTCACACCACTTGGAGAGAAGGAGATAAAGAAGTTACCAATAAATACGTTTTATTAAATCCAATTCATTTCTGATAAGCAATTTTTAATTTAATCTGGGTTAAAAAGAATTAATAAAACTCCATAATTTAAAAAGGAGGTTCATCAAATCCTTTATTTCCTCCCAACGGGAAGTCGGCAGGGATAGAAACCGCTGCGGCTGCAGCATGCTGCTCTTCCTGGTTCATGCGGGAACTGAAGGTCCTGGCAGGGGTTGCTGCACCAAGACTCAAAGGGTCAAAATCGTCAATTTCAACAAACTTGGCAAATTCTTCCTTGAATTTCAGGCGCACATCGTCGAGCGCTCCGTTACGATGCTTTGCAATGATAATTTCTGCTACTCCTTTCAGAGAATTGCCTTCTTCATCTTCTGAAAATCCATATTTTTCGGGACGGTGGATAAATAATACGATATCGGCATCCTGTTCAATTGCTCCCGATTCGCGCAAATCGCTCAATTGAGGACGTTTGTTGCCCGAACGGCTTTCAACAGAGCGGTTTAACTGCGATAGTGCAATAATAGGAACATTCAGTTCTTTGGCAATAACCTTTAGTGATCGTGATATGTGCGATACTTCCTGTTCGCGGCTTCCCTTGGTGTCGATGCTGCTGGTCATAAGCTGCAGGTAGTCAATAATAATGATATTGATATCATACTGCATCTTTAGTCTCCGGCATTTCGCTCTTAATTCAAATACTGAAATGGCAGGTGTATCGTCGATATAGATAGGCGCTTCCACCAGGCTCTTTATCTTACGGTCAAGTTGTTCCCATTCGTAGTTCTCAAGTTTACCATTGCGGATACGGTCGGACGAAAGCTCTGTTTCGGCAACAATTAAACGATTTACAAGTTGAACTGACGACATTTCGAGCGAGAATATGGCCACTGCTTGTTTGTGTTCCACAGCCATATTACGCGTCATGGAAAGGATAAAGGCAGTTTTACCCATGGAAGGACGGGCTGCGATAATTACAAGGTCGGAACGTTGCCATCCCGAGGTAATCCGGTCGAGTTTAGTATATCCCGAAGGTACACCACTTAAGTGATCTTCACGCTTTCCGGCTTCCTGAATCTGATGGATAGCTTCCTTTATAAGCACATTAATGGGCTGTGTTTCCTTTTTGATATTTCCCTCTGCTACTTTGAAAAGTTCGGCTTCGGAAAAATCAAGGAGGTCGTCAACATCAATTGATTCATCGAAGGCCTTGTTTTGAATTTCAGTGGCAACGCGTATTAATTCCCGCTGAATATGTTTCTGTGCAATAATGCGGGCATGAAACTCGACATGGGCTGCTGATGCGACCCGGCTGGTCAGGTGGGTGATGAAAAATGGACCACCAACTTCGTCGAGTTGGTCTGTTTTTCGAAGTTCCTCGGTAACCGTGAGGATATCAACAGGGTCTTCCCTGGTTGATAAGGCTACTATAGCCCTGAAAATTTTCTGATGTACGTCTTTATAAAAGCTTTCAGGTTTTAATAGGTCAAGAACAGTGATGACCGCATCTTTTTCAATCATAATGGCCCCTAAAACAGCCTCTTCCAGATCGACTGCCTGAGGAGGAAGTTTCCCCATTTCAAGCTGAACTATATTTGTCCGATAATCAGTATTTAAGGGTTTTTTAGCCATGATCCTTTTTTTTGGGGCATCAAAATTAGAAAAACTAAGGATGTTGCCCGTTTATTTTTGCCCCTTTCTATAAACAAACCGATGTTAGTATTTTGTTTAAAAATAATCTCTCGAATTTAAGTAAGGTATACATGGTAGATTAGAAGTTGGGGTAAATGGGTATTTCCCGTCATAAAAATGCGTATATCTACCACCCGTTGTTTAAAGGATAGGGGCTAATTTTACTTGTATAACAAAAAAGTAAAAGGTAAGGTCAATTAAATAAATGATATAGAAGTCATAAAAATCATTAGTAATAGGTCAGGGTTAATTTATTCAATCCAGTCTGATTTAAGCAGGAAAACCGCGAAGGTTAATCCTGCTTTTTTGCTTTAGTTTAAAATTATTCAAAAGCTCATCAAGTACCAAATCTTCCAGAGGAATCCGGAAAAGCAATAAACGAAATTCTACCTGAAGTAAAACATACTCCGATTTGGTGCAGGAAATAGCATATGTCGGCTTAGTAAATCAAAGTGGTGGTGAACAGGTTTATAATTCCATTCAACAACTCAATCACACCGCACAATAGAAAACAACTGCTTCTGAGTATCTGGCAGGAAGTGCCGATGAACTGTTTTCGCATTGGCAGAGTTCGGGGTGGAATCATTTTTAAACACCAAAAGCTAACTTTGTTATGCTTAATTTTGTTAAATAGTTTTTAAAACACAAAATGAATGACAAAATTTACAGTATCGACCTGAGATATAACCATACTCCTGTGCCTTTTGTAATAAAAAGTATGGAAGAGATTGGATGTTATGCGATCGGGTACATTGAATTCTCCGC
>JAAUTT010000832.1 GCA_012031335.1 Bacteroidales bacterium
TTACATAAACACTGGTTTGAGTAGCCACACCGCTCATTCTTTGCATTATATTCAATACCAGAACGTTCGCATTGCAGAATGGACAGGGAACTGCCTTCGATGTAAAAGGCTATGTCGCCTTTTTTTACAACAGTGCCATCAGATAGCATTTGGGTAAATATTAAACCAGAATCGAAATGGCTAAATATTTTTTGCGCAATGCCAACACCAGCCAAAATGCCTTCGTCTTTAACAAGTAATTTTGCTTTTCCCCTGGTTGTGGCCGGAATACATGCCAGGGAAGTATGATCCCCGTCTCCGATATCTTCGCGAATAGCCAGATCTATAAGATCTTCAATAAGTTTTTCGTTAACCATTTTCTTCTTCAATCCTCAATTGATCAATCAAGGGTACGTTATTTACTGTTTTAATCAGAAATGATATTCTGTAAACACCTTTGGTAGTATAAAGATTGCCAATGGCATATCTCGACGATTCTTTACCAACTTCGTGAAGTAAACGGAAAGTATCTTTTGACAAAGGATTCTTTGTGAAAAATCTTTCAGGATTTGTTCGGCCTGAGCTTTGCTATAAAATGCCTTCTTTGTCTAAAATTACAAGTTCTATTGTGGTGTTGAAGAATTTAGCAAGTTCTTTTGCGTTTCCTGTTTTAAAGGCTGCAACAATACCATCCGGGACATCACATTTGACGGTTTGAGCAGTTGAAAACAAAACGGGCATTAATAATAACAACCTGAAAGTTATTTTTTGTAGGCTCATTTTATTTGATATTTGATTACCATATGGTTTACAAAAATCAATCCATAAATTACTTTTGCAAGATAGTGAAAATTTCAATCCATGATTAACCTCAGGTTTTTATGAAGCTAAACCTTTTTTGTGTTGGGAAAACTAATGAAACTCATGTAAATGAGGGCATAAACATGTATCAGAAGCGAATTGGCCGATATTGTACGTTTGCGATTACAATATTGCCTGAAGCAAGGAAGGGATTAGACCGAGAGCAACAAAAAGCCGAGGAAGGCCAAATAATTTTGAAAAAGATTTCTGCCGACGATTTTTAATACTTTTGGACGAGAATGGAAAAGACCTATCTTCGGTGCAATTTGCTGATTACATAGAAAAGCATATGATTCAGAGTACAAAAAGTATGATATTTGTGGTTGGGGGACCTTATGGTTTTTCTGATGATGTTTATAACAGGTCAAATATGAAGATTTCTTTGTCAAAAATGACCTTTTCGCATCAGTTGATTCGTTTGATTTTTTCTGAGCAACTTTACCGGGCATTTACGATTATCCGGGGCGAACCTTATCACCATATTTGATTTTTAATATCAGAAATTTTATGAGGGTATAAAAGGAATTTGTAAACCATGGGAATAAAATAGCAGGAAATAGTTTTATGAGCTTATATTTCAAATACCGATATTTGATTTTAACCATTCTGGTTCTCCTTTTCGGAATGCTTACCGAGTGGAATATTCTTTTCCCTCGTTTCGATAATTCCTATGCTCAAAAATTTCAGAAAGTTTTTGCTAACAAGGAACGTGAATTGCAGAACTATATTTCGTTTATTGAGAAAACGCTCAAAACGGAAAAACACCTACAGAAATTCATAATGAACTCATCCGTTTTTATGGATTATTGGATAAAGATGGTTTTGGAATATTTGTTTATCAAAACGATTCGCTTATTTTTTGGAATGATAACTCCATTTTAATTGACAATAAATTTTCGTTTAACGACCAGACTGATATTTATGTAAACCTTAAAAATGCATGGTTTGTTCCTAAAATACAGATTGTTGGTAAATATAAAATTGTTGGACTTATTCATATAAAACAGGTTTATCATTACGAAAACAATTACCTGGTTAATGAATTTCAGCGGGATTTTAACTTCCCTTCAAATGTAAAAATCTCAAGTCGTCAGGTCGAATTTGGCTTTCCAATTTTCAATAATAGCGGGATGTGATATTTTTCTCTGGTATTCGATGAATCACCTGTGAACACCCGCTTTTTCAACTTTATTTCCCTGTAGTATCCTATTTTGCAGCCATTATTCTGTTTGGTTTTTTCCTTAGCAGTTTAATAAATGATATTAATAACCCGAAAGCAAAGCGTTATGTAATATTAATTACTGCGGTTTTAATACTCCTTGGGAAATACCTTGCCAGCTTTTATCAGTTTCCGGCAATATTTTACGAACTGGATCTATTCCATCCCCAAAATATGGCTATTTCGCAGTTCCTGCCTTCCTTGGGCGATTTGTTGCTTTGGGTTATGGTTGTCTTCTTTATGGCTTATTTAATACATAAAAATTTGAGAAATTTTTCTGTGAATTTCAGACAGCGAAAAATCCGCATTTTTTTATTTCACTTGCTTCATTAGTAATTACAATCGCATTTTTTCTTATAAACGACCTTATTAGAAATATGATTCTTAACTCGAGTATTTCTTTTGAAGCTCATAAAGTGTTATTGCTTAACTTTTATAGTTTTATTGGTTACTTGATCTTATTCTGATTTTCGTTTCCCTTGGGTTTCTTATCGACAGAATTCTGGTAATTATTTCCGGATTATCCGATTTCAAGACTTTTTCCCTTATATTCTTTTTTGTTTCTATTCTGTATTTTTTTGTTTCTTATATTTTTAAAGGAACTTTCGAATGGTTGCCTTTCCTGTTTCTTTTATTACTTACCATTGTTATTGGTTATATCAGGGTTTACCTTAAAACGGGATATCAGTTCTCCGGTTTAGTTTTGGTAGTACTTGTATTTGCTATGTACACTGTTGATCGTGTTATGGAGATAACACTTATTAAAAACAGGAGCGAAACAAGAATATTGGCATCAAACCTTGCCAACCAGCACGATCAGATTGCTGAATATATGCTGGAAGAACAAAGTGCAAGGATAGAAAAGGATTCAACAATTGCCAATATGTTATTTTCTCAGATAATCGATGAGCAGAAATTAAAATCGTATATCAATAAAACATTTTTCACAGGTTATTTTGATAAGTACAAGCTTCAAACAATTCCGTGTCACAGTTCCGATAGTTTGTTTTTTTTACCTCCCGATAATTACTACTTGCATTGTAAGTCATATTTCCAAACCCTTGTTGAAACTGATGGAACAAAACTACCTTCTTCATTATTTTACCATATTGATAATAAAAAGCGGAAGGGTGAGTTACCTGGGATGGTTTGAATATATGTCCCCCAACTTAGCCGATACCATTTATTTATTTATTGATCACCGACTGCC
>JAAUTT010000833.1 GCA_012031335.1 Bacteroidales bacterium
ACTTGAGCTGAAAGATAGTCTCAAGGGTAATCTTTATTTCTTATTAATTCTTCCTAATTTTGTCGAAAATATCACTATGCATAAGATTGGCGAAGTAATTGGAGCTTTTGAAATATTCGCTCCCCTCCAATATCAGGAATCATATGACAATTCAGGTTTACAAGCCGGGAATCCTGAAATGCTGGTCACCGGTGTTTTGCTTTGCATAGATATCACTGAAAAAATCATTGATGAAGCTATTTTACTGGGAGCAAACCTGATAATCAGCCACCATCCTTTAATTTTCGGTGGTTTAAAATCACTGACCGGAAAGTCTGCTGTTCAAAAAACCTTGATAAAAGCAGTTAAAAACGACATAGCCCTTTACTCATCACATACAAATATTGATAACCATTATAGGGGAGTTAGCTTTAAAATGGCCGAAAAGCTTAACCTTCAAAATATTAAGCCATTAATCACCTACACTGGACAGCTGGAGAAACTGGTAACATTTATTCCTGGCTCCCACCTCGAAACTGTTCAAAAAGCAATATTTGATACCGGAGCAGGAAAAATTGGCAATTATGATTGCTGCAGTTTTAATCTGAAAGGAGAAGGGACTTTTCGAGCACAGGAAGGGGCTCAACCTTTTGTTGGCGAATTAAACAAACTGCATAAAGAAGCGGAGGTTCGCTTCGAAACCATATTTCCCCGGCATCTCGAAACTAAAGTGGTAAATGCTTTAATTAAGGCACATCCCTATGAAGAAGTTGCCTATGATTTATATCCGCTTAACAATTTAAATCCGCTTACCGGAGCTGGTGCAGTTGGTCAATTGGAAAATCCGGAGGATGAAGCTTCTTTTTTTCAGATATTGAAAGAAACTTTTGGCAGTGCATTTATAAGACATTCTCCGTTTTTGAATAAAAAAATTGAAAAAGTAGCCGTATGCGGCGGTAGCGGTTATAGTTTTCTAAAAAGTGCAATCAACTCAGGAGCAGGCATATTAATCACAGCTGATATTAAATATCATCAATTTTCGGAAGCTGAAGACAAAATTATAATAGCTGATATTGGCCATTATGAAAGTGAACAATTTATTCTTGAAGTTTTTTTATGAAATACTTATAAAAAAATTTCTCTAAATTTGCGATCTATTTTACGAAGGTAAATACCAATCCAATAAACTATTTTTTAAAATATGGTGTCTGAAAAAACAAAAAACAACTGAAGCAACCGAAATATCGATTGAGGAGAAACTCAAAGCATTATATTACCTCCAGAAAGTTCACTCAGGAATTGATAAAATAAAGATACTTCGCGGCGAATTACCGTTGGAAGTGCAGGACCTCGAAGACGAGATTGTTGGTTTGGAAACCCGCATCAAAAATCATCAGGAAGAAATAAAAACACTGGATACAGCTGTTGGAAATAAGAAAAACGAAATAGCCAATTCAAACAACTTAATAAAAAAAGTATAACGAACAACAGAATAATGTTCGGAATAACAGGGAATATGATTCTTTAGCAAAAGAAATCGAATTTCAGACACTTGAAATTGAATTGTCGGAAAAGAGAATTCGTGAATTTACCATTCAGATCAACGAGAAAAAATCGATGATCGATCAGGCTAAAAAACTGCTTGACGAAAGAAAAAACGACCTGGCAAATAAGACCAAAGAACTTGAGGACATTATTGCCGATACTCAAAAGGAAGAAGACACCTTAAACCGCAAGGCGCAGGACTTCGAACATATTATTGAACCAAGGTTATTGAATGCTTATAAAAGAATCAGGACTAACGCACGTAATGGTCTTGCCGTTGTAACTGTTCAGCGTGATGCATGCGGTGGTTGTTTTAACAAAATTCCACCACAACGTCAGCTCGACATAAAGTCGCGTAAAAAGATTATTGTTTGCGAATATTGTGGTCGGATTCTGGTTGATGAAATAGAGGGTTAGTATTAAATTGATAATAAGATAAAGGGTACTCTTTTTGGGGTACCCTTTTTGATTTTCAGTAATTAATGATCAGTACTTTTAGGGAAATACTGGTACATTATTTAAAAGTTCTTTCGTATCGTTCTTAAACTGCTCTGCTTTACTTTTACTGTCAGTGTCCAGCCATTCGGGGATTTCATCAGCAACCGGTACAATTTTGTATTGAAGCTTTTTATTAATTATGCCTTTGAAAACCCATACAGGAGTATAAGAGGCGTCGACAATTTCAGTTTTTCCAATTTTACGTAATTTCACATTGAACATAATTCCGCCATCCTTATACCGATCGCGCTGATTGGAAACATAATTCCCCAATGAATAAACAATAATTTTGTACGAAGAACTGTCGGAAGAATTATATCGCCTGGCAATAGGTTGAACTACGTGAGGGTGAGAACCAATAATCATATCTGCCCCATTATTTAGCAGAAAGTTAGCTATATGCCTTTGATTGGAGTTTTCTTTTCTTTCGTATTCATTACCCCAGTGAATTGTTACTATAGTAAAATCAACACCAGCTTGTTTCGCCTTAGCCAAATCGGATTTTAGTTGAGCTGTATCAATAAAATTGACAACATTGGGAGCACGAACCGGAATTCCATTCGTACCATAGGTGCAATTCAAAAAAGCTAACCTGATTCCTTTTGTGTTGGTTATTTAAAGGATATTTTTGCCTGCCTTACCGAATCATGAATAAATGTTCCGGTATTCAAAATCTTCATGGAATCGAGCACGGCAATTGTTCTTTCCAATCCGGCTTTTCCACGGTCGAGACAATGATTATTCGCTGTTATCAATATATCATATCCTGCATGCTTTAAAGCTGTGGCAAGTGAATCGGGTGCTGAAAACTGAGGATACCCTGAATAGGGTACTCCTGCCAAAGTGGTTTCGAGATTTGCCACAGCAATATCGGCAGAGGTAACCAAAGGCTTAACCAATTCAAAAACGGGATTAAAATCGTATATACCAACAGATGAGTCATAGGCTGAATTTAACTGAGGCATATGCCCCATTACATCTCCGGCAAAAAGTAAAGTTATTTCTGTAGTATCGGGTTCCTGCAATGTAACCGAATCCGTTACCTGTTGTGCTACAGTACAATTACTGAACAATAAATAAAATACAAAATAAAATACATGATTTTATAATTCGTTTCATGATAATCTGTTTTGTATTTTTAATATTATCGATTTTCAAAATTGACAATCATTAGCTTTTACCAGCTACCGCCAGCTCCTCCCCCGCCAGAACGGCCTCCGCCAAAACCACCAAATCCACCT
>JAAUTT010000834.1 GCA_012031335.1 Bacteroidales bacterium
CTATTCCCGATTGCGCATATATATTTGGAAGTGCAGTAAATATTGAAAGAATCTAAAGGTATTTTTCATTATCGCGATTTTACCGGTAAAAATAAACATTGAATATTTCTTTTCGTCTATTTGGCCTATTTTTGTTGAAAACTTAACTTTTTGAAAATGTTAAAAGATCTGATATTCAATAATCGAAGCTATCGCCGATTTTACGAAACTGAACCTGTTTCAGGATCGCAATTGAAGGAAATGGTCGATAATGCCCGGCTTTCACCTTCAGGCCGAAATATTCAATCGCTTAAATACATTCTCTCTAATAAATCTGAAATTAACGAGCGTATATTTCAATGCCTCGCCTGGGCCGGATACCTGAAAGAATGGCCAGGACCACAAATAGGGGAGAGACCTTCAGCCTATATTATCATGGTAAACGATACCGAAATAGCAACCGGATACTTATGGGACCATGGAATAGCTGTCCAAAGTATTCTTCTTACTGCTACAGAGCAAGGTTTCGGCGGTTGCATTATCGGTTCGGTTAATAAGGAGAAACTTCGTTCAAATCTAAATATTCCCGATGAATATGAAATTATCCAGGTAATTGCTCTTGGAAAACCTAAGGAAACAATTGTAATTGAAGAAATTGACCAAAACGGAGATGTAAAATACTGGCGCGACGAAAACGCTGTTCATCATGTTCCCAAAAGAAAACTGGATGATATTATTTTAAACAGTCTTTCGGAATTGATGTAATCATTCTGAAAGCGCTTTCTGGTAGTTTTCTTCTACTTTTTCCAGTTTACAACATTCCAGAATGCTCCGATATAATCTGCCCTGCGATTTTGATATTTCAGGTAATAAGCATGTTCCCATACATCGATCCCAAATACGGGAATGCCCTTCACTTCGGCAATATCCATAAGTGGATTATCCTGGTTAGGAGTGGACGACACCACTAGTTTTTTGTCCTTTAATACAAGCCATGCCCATCCCGACCCGAATCGTGTTGATGCGGCTTTACCAAAGTCATCTTTAAACCTGGCAAAAGATCCTAAATCTTTGGTTATGGCTTTGGCAATTTCGCCCGAAGGTTCGCCACCGGCATTGGGTGCCATAATTTCCCAAAAAAGGGAATGATTATAATGACCTCCACCATTATTTCTTACTCCGGCAGGATACTTCGATATGGTTTTACAAATTTTTATAATATCCTTTTCGGTAATGTTGTTTTCTTTTACAAGTGTGTTCAGGTTTTTAACATAAGCAGCATGATGCTTTCCATAGTGTATTTCCATGGTAGTTGCATCAATATGAGGTTCCAATGCGTTAAAGGCATAAGGCAGTTCTTTTTGTTTGAAGGATGCATCTTCGCTTTTTGTATCCTTTCCGGCAGCCACCATAATACCGGTATTTGAAAGAAATAAACCTCCGGCGCTTAATATGGCCGTACTTTTCAAAAAAGTTCTCTTATCCATTATATTGAATTTTTCAGTTGTTTCGTTAAAAGTATTTTATATTCTTTTAAACAACTTAATTTTTGATTGGTTCAAAAATGGATAAGTGATTGATTAATAAAATTATATATCTATTAATTTATTTTTAATGGCAAACATTACCAGGTGCGCGGTGTTTTTCGAATTGGTTTTATCGAGCAGGTTGGCTCTGTGCTTATCAACAGTTCGTTTGCTTATATGCAGATTTTCGGCAATTTCATTATTCGAAAGTCCGTTACATATTTGAACAAGGACCTCAATTTCTCTATCCGAAAGAGCTTCTGTTAATTCCTGCTCTTTATTTCCGGAGCGAATATTTTTTACAACATTATAAAGCAGTTCCTGAGAAAAATATTTTCCACCATTCCAAACTGTTACCAGGGCGTTTTTTACTTCATTTATATCAGAGTTTTTCAATAGAAACCCTTTTCGCCGGCTTCAATCATCTTATAATAGTATTCCTCTTCTCCAAACATGGAGAGTGTGATAACTTTTAAATCGGGATATTTTTTAAGAGCTTCTTTGGTTGCCTCAATTCCGTCTAATACCGGCATGTCAATATCCATCAGAACGATATCGGGTTGAATATGATCCAGTAAATTAAGAAATTCTTTCCCGTTCTCTGCTTCTGCAACCACATTGAATTGTCCCGATGTGGTAAGAAGTATCTTAAGGCCGTTTCGAACAAACTATGGTCATCAACAATAATCACATCTAAAATTTTACCGTTGAGTGCTCCGTTCATATTGTTTTATAGTTTAACCCTGATTAAAATTTTGGTTCCAGTTTCCCGGTTACTTTCAATATCAATTTTAACCTTTAATCGTATTAATTCTCGAGATTATATTGGCATAACCCATTCCTTTTGGAGTGGAATTGTCATAAATCACTTCGTTAACATCAAATCCTATCCCATCGTCGGAATATGAAATGATGATGCATTTAGGCTGATTTGTAAGCACTACCTCAATGTTTTTTGCATTGGCATGTTTGAGTGTATTGGTAATAAGTTCGCAAGTAACCCTGTATAAAACTACCTCAATGTTTTCATCAAACCGCTGGTCAAATGCATTCGATTCAAAATTAATGTTTATTGCTTTGGATTCTTCTATTTTATTTGAAAAGTTTTTGAGCGCACTGGCCAATCCGAAATTATTAAGAATGTGGGGACTAAGATTGTTTGAAATTTCCTTAATACTTTTAATGGATTCGTTTATAAGTAAATCGGCATTCTGGATAATATGTTTTTTATCAGGATCAATTTCCATTTCGTTCAGGGTGGAAACTGAAAGTTTAACGGTAGAAAGTAAGGGTCCGAGGCCATCGTGTAAGTCTTTGGCAAAACGGCGTCTTTCTTTTTTCTTCGGTTTGGATAATGGCATTGATAAGCCTCTTTTCGGCTTCCCGTCTCGATTGTTCAACTTTTTTTATGAAATTAAAGATTCGCCTGATAAGCAATACCCCAATTGAGAATAACAAGGATGTGAAAAGTCCAAGCCAGGTATAAACGATGCTCATATCGATCGGAATTTTTTCATCGAGAACAGGCATAAGTTCGAAAATTCTTAACACTGCCATCAACAGAAAGCCTGCTGTTATAAGTATCCAGGAGAGATTGTATTTAGTAATCCTGGTTAGTCTTATTGCCGCTACCGCTGCAACAACTGCAGAATAATAGATATTACAAGTGTAATTTTTGTAAGTCATAACAATGTATTAAATATCAAATTGTTGAAAACATTATGCAAATTAAGAATAAATTACCATTGTAAGAATGAC
>JAAUTT010000835.1 GCA_012031335.1 Bacteroidales bacterium
AAAAGGAAAGCTTTTCACCGCGGAACAGCTCTCGATGGGAATTCTCTGCTATCTCGAGGGCTACGAATATGAAATTCTTCCCGCATGGGCGCACTGGCTGTGTGAGTTCAAACCACTTTGGAACGCCGAGAAAAAGCTTTTTGTCGAGCCATTGAAACAATTTATCTGAGATACCAATGATTACAATGATAAAGAGTATTGCAAATACCTTATCGAGCCTGCTCTGGCGTGCTGCCGTAAAAATAAGGGCTCCAACACCTCCTGTTTTGTTAACAAGTTCGGCAACAATAATATAAGTCCACGAGATGGCTGTAAGTACTCGGATATCGTCGAATATTTTGGAAGTAACAAATGGCCAGTAAACCGATTTAAAAGTTTGCCAGTTTGTTGCTCCCAAAGTATAGGATGTTTGCAGGTAAATCTTGTCTATTTCGCTGATACGTTGCACTACCACAGGTAACAGGTAAACAATTATACCAAAAGCCAGAAATTGAACTTTCATGTTGGTTTCAATTCCGAACCACGCAATGAATAAACCGGTTACAGCAGTTAGCGGAATAAACCTTATTGCATCTACATAGCGGCTAAGCAGACTTCTGAAAAAAGGGATCAATCCAATGATAAATCCAAACAACAGCGATATGCCAATGGCTTCGATATATCCATAAATATTCAGCTTAACAGAATAAAATGTGTTGCGAACCAAAAGATCGTTAAAATGCAATTCTTTAAACGACTGAATAACAGCCAGGGAGAAGGTATAATAGCTCTGTCTACCCAACCTGTGAAAGTAAGAAGACTCCATATTCCCAGGATGATGATCAATCCTAAGAAAGTTATCAGCATCGATACTCTCCTGGAAGGAGTATAATTCATATTAAAAACATTCATAAACTATTCGGGTAAAGTTCGAAATCGGTACTGGCGGTTTTTAGCTTTTCCTTCTTCGGTGCTATTGTCGGCAACTGGTTTGTCGGGACCATTACCTACTATTACAAATCTGTTTATATCGAACCTGTGTTCACGTACCAGGTAATCTACAACTGCCTGGGCTCTTCTTTTTGATAATACTTTGTTTGTACTTTCGCTGCCAACATTGTCGGTATTGCCTTCGATACGGATACGGGCATTACCAAATGATTTGGCTAATATCCAAAAATTCGTTATCGATAATATATTTGGCATTTTCGTCTAATTCGGAGGAACCCGAACGGAAAGCAATGGATACCCTTTTGGTCGAAATTGCTTCTGCAGTTTTTGCTGTTTCACTGGCAGATGAAAATTTCACTTCATTTTCGGCTTCATGTCCAGGGCCTGAAAGATTGAGACTTGATATTAAAGAAGAGTTGCCAACCAATCGCCAGCTCGATATATTATCAGTTGGATATCCGATTTTAGCATATTTAATGGCCATTTTATTGTAAATGGCCTCTCCTGTAACGCCTGTATAAGTTCCTTTGAGATTATAAAAGTTTACATTATCGCCATAAGTACAAATGCGCACATTATTAATGGCCTGTAAACAAAAATCTTCAGGCTGCTGAAGTCCTGCTGCAAGAATTTTAGCTGCTTTTTGTTTTGCTGCTTCCGAAGTGTTAATTTCCGCGGCACCTTTCATCCAGCCTTCAACCAGCTTTACAAGCATTTCTTTGTTTTCGTCCACGTATTGTTTTTTGGCAACAAATACATCCGAAATAATATAAGAAGCTTCTTTGGTGCTTTGAAGAATTCTTGATCCGGGAACTTTCGAAATACAATCGGCATCGTCGGGACTCCAAACTACTGCTGCATCAACCTGACCCTTTTTAAATAAGTCGGCAGCATCAATTGCATTGGCAACCTTTACCGGAGAAATATCAGAGTAGTTGAGATTACCAGCTTCCAGCAACCACAAAAGGAAGGTATGACTCGGGGTCATCTCAGCAAAAGCCACTTTCCGGCCTTTTAAATCGGCAACGTTCTTTATTGTCCGGGTTACCACCACAGCATCTCCTCCACGGGACCAATCGGACTGGAACACTATTTGGGGAGCATATTCTTTTAATCCGTTCATTTCGGTTGTAAATGCATCAACAGTAGCCCACATCAGGTCTATATTATCCGATTTCCAGGCATTACGGCAATCATCAAAGGGATCCAACAGCTTAAAGTCAACCATAAAACCATAATCTTTATAGAATCGGGATTCCTTGCTAGGCCCGAATCCTTCGTTAAAAAGCTGTCCACCTGCATATCCACCCCAGGTTACTACACCGATGCGGATTACTTTCTCGCCCTTGAGGTCGTTGGTAGTTCCTTTACCTTCGCCCTTTGGAGCAATTACATTGATAAGATTGGTTTTATATAATAGAAATGCCAGACCTCCCAAAATCAGAATGATTATCAGGAATTTTGACAATGGAGTAAGTTTTGTTTTCATAGGTTTATTATTTGAGTTTTAATTGGGTTAGAATAAATGCTTGTATTTACTTTCCGTATCATTCTTATCAGGAGAAGCTTTGATAGCAATTTTTTCGGGTGAAGGCTGGTTGAGAAGCAGTGAAATGCCTTCTTTTTCCATTTTTTCCAGTAACTCCATGCCTTTTTGCTCATAGACACCATTTTGCAGATCTATGCTATCGATAAAGGTAGACGAAACTTCCATAAAACGCTCCATTTCACCTATTTTACTGCTAATGTCGTCTACGATGGCGTCCATAGCCTGATCGAACATCATTTTCTTGTCCGGATCGCCTTTAATAATTGACATAGCACGTTTCATTGCCGAATAACCCGAGCGGATAGCCTCACGTTCCTGCTTTTTGATACGTACCTCGTTTTCAATGTCTTTAATCAGGTAACCAGAATTATCATACATTTTGGCAAGTACCCTATAAAGAATTTCCATTTTGGTAAGCAACTCGTTAAAACGTTTGTTCGATTCTTCCAAACGACCGTACTGACGTGTGTTAATAACCACCATATCCTTATTGTTTGCCTTCTTGGCCTGTTCAGCCATAAGAAGACTTTCTTTCATTTCGTCGTTGTTCTTATCAATAATCTGTTTGAGTTTCTGGATCTGCCCTTTAAGTTTACCAATATGACCATCCATTTCTTCGAGGTTTTTGTGAAGACTTTCGATATAAGTCTCTAGAATCCCAATCGGATCTATATTGACAAAAAGCCCGGTAATGGCACGCATGATACTTTTATAAATAAACCATACCAGATTACGGAATTTTGGATCAAATAATACGTAAAGGATTCGCACCAAGAGTCG
>JAAUTT010000836.1 GCA_012031335.1 Bacteroidales bacterium
AAAAATTATCGGTAACACATAAAGACATTACTTTTGAGATTGATTTCAAACAGTTTTTTCAGTATTATAAAGTAATTAACTCAAGATATTTAGCAGATAAGATTGGTATGAATCCAACTTTACTTTCTCAGTACGTACAAGGTCATAAGAAACCTTCAGCTAGTCAAACCGAGAAAATATTATCCGGAATTCATCAGATTGGGCAAGAACTTTCAGAAATTAACTTGATTTACAAAAGATAACATAATAAGGCACAGGCGGCAACACGGTGTAAACACAATGCTAATTTTCAAAGGGTTGCAGGCTTTGTCACTCGCCTCGAACCAATCGCCGCCAGTAACCTGATTTGGTTTAATAACGGCTGATTAAGTCGGCGGTGCCCCGCCCGGCACAAACCGGATGTTTTTAACAACGGTTGAACGTAATCGCCGGGCGGGGTCTAACTGGATACTGATGTGCTCCCGAAGTCGCACTGTGTTTACACCAAACGTTAGCGAACATAGGTAAACCGACATTCCAGTTCAAATAAAATTTTAAAATAGTTCTATATTTTATGAAACTATTTTTCTATTTTTGCGTTTGATTTAAACAAAGATTTTGGAATTATTAAGGAAACATAAGCTAATAAAAACTCAAAAACAAAAATCGAGGTAATACAAAACTGATTAAAGCGATTGATAAATTAATTTCAGATATAGAAAGTGCCAAATGGACAAAACAGACTGATATAAAAGAAACCCGACCTGATGCCGATTGTGTGCATAGCGATGGGTTTTACTTTTTTGATTTAAACGTCCATCGCACTATGATTTTGATAGTATTTGAGGATTATGAGGCAACTGTAATCTGGACTGGCTCACATGATGAGTATGATAAAACCTTCAAAGGTAATAAGACAACGATTGAGAAATGGTTACGTGTTCAAAAACTGATTTAAAATGGATAAATTTTCAATTCAAAACATACAAAGAATTACCTCACTAACAAGTGAATTGGATTATGAAAAAGCTTCTTCTTTGTTTTTACAGCTTAGAGTACTCGAAAAAGAAGATAAATCATACGAATCAATTAGGAATCATTTACGTGATTTGATTAAAGAGTACGAAACAAATAATTGGACAGATGAAAATAGCGTAACTGATAATCAGATAAAGGAAAGTGATTTAGCTGAAGCATTAGTGCAGGCTGAGAATGAATTTTATCAAAGAAGGAAGGATCTCATTAAATTAAATTAAAAGAGGACTGGATTAAATCAAAATGATTTGGCAAAAATCCTTTGGACACAAAAAAGGATATATGTCTGAATTAATAAATGGATTGAGACCTTTTTCCAAAGAAGATTTAGTTATAATTAACCGACTCTTTAAAATAAAATTTGAGGATTTATTACCTGCTTTTATAAAACACGAACGAGCTTTACGTATTAAAAAGACTTTAGAATCGCTTTCAATAGTAAAATAAAATTATCAAAAAAGGATTTCGATTTACAAATAGCTTGATAATTATTAACCTACGTTCGCTAACAATGCGTATAGTTTATTGCCTTAGTTCTTGGTTCGCAGGCTTTTATAGCGCTTTGTATCCTGAAATCTATCGTGATACTTATGTGCTCCGAAAATAGGCAACAAACCATACGCTGACCGTTGGTGCGGCATGCTAAATGACCAACCTTTCAACATTTTTTGTAACTTTGATAAAAAATACCATGGGACAAGAAGCAATTAAATTAGAACTTATAGAATGGCTTACAAAGCTAGATGACAATGAGACAATTGAATATTTAAAAATTGTAAAAGACTCAAGATCTATAAATAATGATTGGTGGGATGATTTATCTGAATCTCAAAAAGCTGGTATAGAAAGAGGATTGAATGATATTAAAAATGGACGTACAATTTCCCACAATGAAGTAAAAAACAAATATGGATTATAAATTAAGATGGTCGGACGAATCAGTTAAAAATCTTGAAGAAATTTTAAATAATATCAATTCTAAATGGACAGAAAAAGAAGTCAATAATTTTAAAAGTAAACTGAGTCATCAGTTAGATTTGATAATTCAAAATCCATACATGTTTCCAGCTTCGACCATTAAACCTGAATTGAGAAAAGCGGTATTAAGTAAACAAACAACCATATTTTACCAGATAATAGACGAATTTGTATATTTGGCTTATCTCCATATAAATAAGAAAGATATAAATAACATAAAATAAAGCACGACCGCACAACACGCGGTCATAAAACATTGCGCGGATTGTGGTATATTTGAACGAAATAACATTTAATCAACGGCTTAGCGAGGTGATAGGTTCGTGTTTCAAAGTGCGCAACGTTTCATACCGCCACCGTTACCAACAAGGCAAAAAAAACGACTACGAAACTGATACTGAAGTGAATTTTGACTATGACGAATAAATTAAAAAACATCGATTTGTCAATACCCAGACGCAGATATTATAGTGACGAATTCAACTTGACTATTTGTCCGGAATGTGGCTCTGATTTGATTAAAGAAAGCTGTACAATATTATTGTGTGCAAAATCAGACTCTGATGAAGGTGAATTCATGACGAATCTGTCAGGAAGCCATTTTTGCAATATATGTCCTGTAGTGGTTTTTGACAATAACAAAGTTGAACAGGCTGCAAAGCTTGGGGATTAGAGGAGACAATAATCTTAGATGCCTTATTGGTGGTATAATAGATTTAGATTCAATTCCTGACAATAAAAAGCACCTTGAAATAGGATGTGATGAGAATCCTGTGCCATTAGTTCGTTTTTTACCAGACCTAAATAATCAGACTTTGATTGCAGACAAGAAACTCGGAAGAAATGAGCCTTGTTTTTGTGGGAGTGGTAAGAAATATAAAAAATGCTGTGGAAAATGACAAAATGGATAAAAAAAGACTTTGAGAAAACATTTCTGCCGTTAACAAGCAAAGGAATACAGGCAGCCGGCTGTTGTAATGAATTGGATTAATGAATATTGGGATAGGATGAAAGAAAAATATCATCAGTTAAATTGGATATAATGAATAATGCCCAGTTGGTAACACGCGGTATAAAAATTGCCGGGTTTAGTAGGTTATTCAAGGGTTGTAGACCGCTCCAACTTTTGTGTAACTTGACAGAGAATCGCCCGCAATCGGCAACTTTTCATACCGCCTACCGTTGGTGCGTAAATTTTATAAAAACATTACAATGAAGACATTAACCTATATTATAAATACTTTTTTCCATTTTATCATGTTGACA
>JAAUTT010000837.1 GCA_012031335.1 Bacteroidales bacterium
TTATTCACCTCAGGAGATAATGATACTTACCCGCTCTGGTATTTACAGGAAGTGGAAGGAATAAGAACGGATGTAAGGGTAGTAAATCTGATGTTACTCAACACCGACTGGTATCCTGTGCAATTGCATCAAAAACAAAATTTATCAGCTCCTTTACCTGGCAAACTTGAGTATGGCCAAAATGGAAATGTGGAAAGTAAATTGGTTTATTTACCTGCAAAAACTTATAAAGCAATAAGTATTGAAGAAGCGATTACCAACATTTCAGAAATTAGAAGAGGTGATGGTATAGAGATTTTACCTTCGAAAAAGTTATTTATAACTCCAGAAAAAATTTTTAATAATGGGAGTTCGGTTAAGGATACGATATTTTTTGAATTACCAGGAAGTTATCTTGGCAGAAGTCAGATTTTTACGCTGGATGTAATAGCATCCTCTGGGGCCAGCCGTCCTGTCTATTTTACAGGTAAAGGGCACAAGGGTACTTTGGGATTGGATCAATATCTACATCCGGAGGGCTTCGCCTATCGGTTTATCCCTTCAAATAATTATGAGAAGGATACAATGAATCAAAAGTTAAATTATGATATTTTAATGGTAAGATCGCAATGGAGCATTTTGGAGCAAAAAAGGGTTCTAGTGGACGACCATATTCGTAAAATGATTGATATCATGCATATTAGACAAAATTATTCCAATCTGGCCATTTCTTTAAGTAAATCCGGCCATATCACTTCAAGCTTCAAAGTTTTAAACAGATTAATGAAAATTGCACCCATTGATGTCGTACCATATGACCAAAACTGTATTCAAATTGCCCATGCCTATTACTTATGCGGTGCGTTCAAGAATGGAGATGAAATTATTCTGGGTTATGCCAAACAGTTGATTGAAGAAAAATATTTTTTTGAAAATCTGAACCCTTTAGTGAAGGGTTGGGTTGGTACTGAAAGATCCAATAATCTTTATAACTTCAATAAATTGGTCGGAATTTTAAAAGGGCATAACCGAAATGAGATATTCACCAAATTAGAAACTGAATATAAATTACTGTAAGCGTGATATATAATAAAATAAAACTCTAAAAATATATTTTACAGCAGTTTTTGTTACAAAATACCTATTTTTGCCCCTAATGCACTTTTTTGTAATATTTATGGAAAAGAACAGTAACATCGGAAATCCACAAAGAATTTTTTCAACCGGAAAGTTTCACTGGTTAGTAATGCTATTCTTATTTCAGTCTTCCTTTTTGTTTTCACAGGGATATGAAATAAAGCTTAAAATTAATCCTTTAAAAGAATCTGTAATTATTCTAGGACACCATTTCGGAGGGATGTATTATCCTGATGATACATTGACCCTGGATTCAAAAGGATATGGAGTTTTTAAAAAATCAAAAGCACTACCTCAGGGGATGTATTTTGTTTTTTACCTTCAAAAAAGTATTTTGATATCCTGATAGGAGAGGACCAGACTTTTTCTATTGAAGTTGATACAAGCGATTTTGTCAAATCGGCTAAAATCAATGGATCGGCCGAAAATGAGTTGTATTTTTCCTATATGCGATTTATGTCGGCTAATTCAGAGAAAGCCAGTACCATTATCGAAAAGAAAAAGAATTCTCAATCGGAAGCACAAAAAGATTCTTTAACCAAAGCACTTGATAAATTGAATCTGAATGTAACTTCTCACGTTAATAAACTGATAAGTGATAATAAGGGATTATTTTTTCCAAATTTATTCTGGCTTTGAAAGAAGTTGATGTGCCCGAACCACCGAAGGACGCAACCGGTAAAATAACAGATTCAACTTTCCAGTATAATTATTATAAGAGCCATTATTTTGATAATTTCGATTATACAAGTTCTGCACTTTTAAGAACGCCTATTTATGAGAAAAAAGTTAAAGACTTTGTAGAAAAAGTGATCCCCCAGATTCCGGATAGTATCAACAAGGAACTTGATATTTTGCTGGACCGCACAAAACCTAACGAAGAAGTATTCAGATATTTGCTGGTTACATTTTTTAACCATTTTGCACAAAGTCAGATTATGGGTTTCGATGCTGTATTTGTGCATCTTTCGGAAAAATATTACATTCCTTATGCTTCATGGGTCGATAAGGATTATATGGATAAGCTGAAGAAGGAAATTGCGAAACGAAAGCCTACCCTTATAGGAAATATTGCTCCCAATTTAAAGTTAGTTAACATCAAAAACGATCATTTCATAGCTGCAAAGAGCGATACTGCTTTAAAGAGTAATCCATATATTGGTGATTATCTGAACATTCATGATATAAAAGCTAAATTTACTGTACTGGCATTTTGGGAAGCCGATTGTGGTCATTGTAAAAAAGCTTTACCCGATTTGCATAAAGTATTCGAAGATTTAAAAGACCAGGGTGTTCAGGTATTGGCAATTCATACTATTTCGAGTGTTGAAGGGAAAAGGAAGTGGATCGATTTTGTTAACGAACATTCTTTAAACGACTGGATTAACGCTTGGAGTCCCTATAGTTTGGATTTTCGCGATATTTATGATGTATATACCACTCCCGTAATTTTGGTTTTGGACGCCAATAAAAAAATTATTGCAAAAAGATAAGCCCCGAACAAGTGAGAGATATTATTGAATTTGAACTGAAGCGAGAATAGAAGTAAATAATAGCAAATGAAGCATACACAATCGATTAAATTAGTTTTAGAAGATGGAACCGAGATTCATGGCCAAAGTTTTGGGTATGAAGGTTCGGTAAATGGAGAAGTAGTTTTTAATACGGCTATGACGGGTTATCCCGAAAGCCTTACAGATCCTTCATATAAAGGACAGATTTTGGTTTTAACCTTCCCGTTGGTTGGTAATTATGGTGTTCCTGGTGATGAAATGGAGAATGACCTTTACAGTTTTTTCGAATCCAACAACCTGCATATTTCAGCCTTGATTATTTCCGATTATTCTTTTGAATATAGTCATTGGAATGCCAATAAAAGCCTGTCGAAATGGCTTAAGGATAATAAAGTTCCAGGGATATACGGGGTTGATACCAGGCAGCTTACCAAAAAACTGAGAGAAAAGGTACCATGCTTGGAAAAGTAGTATTTAATGATCAGGATGTAGCATGGTATAATCCCGATCTTGACCACCTGGTCGATAAGGTTAGTATTCTGAAAAACAGGTTTATGGTAAAGGAAAATACAAAATTGTGCTTATCGATTGTGGTGTAAAGTATAATATAATAAGATATCTGTTGC
>JAAUTT010000838.1 GCA_012031335.1 Bacteroidales bacterium
ATACCTGGAAATATGTCGATCCCTCCGAAACGGGTACTGGCGATCAGCAGTCGAATATTAACTACCATTTACAAGATATGCTGACGTGTTGCTGATGCATTCCGAGGCCGTAAATAATGCTTCTTCATTTTCGGGCACTTACGATAAGTACTATGGTATTAACCGCGTAAGAGAGCGTGCAGGCCTGATAGCTCTTGCAGGGTTAAGCAAGGACGATTTTAACAAAAGTCTTATCTGGGAACGTGTTTGCGAACTTTGTTACGAAGGCCATTTGTGGTACGATTACAAACGTATGAACTGCATGGAGGAACGTGTTGCTCGTAAAGGTATCAATATTGGTACTACCAAGAAATATTATGTTTTCCCGATACCGGCTAACGAGTTGAGCCGCAATCCCAAACTGGAACAACATCCTTTGTGGCAATAGAATAATAGTTGCGGCAGGGTCTTCAATGGGTTTTATTTTTGACCCTGTCGCAATCTATTCATTCATTTTATTAATTTAGGTGACTGATACTCGTGTCGAAATTGAAAGCATTGCTAACAAAACTACTGCATGGGTGTTTTACTTTCAACTTCAAATAACTAACACACAATGGGAAAAGTAAAGAAAAAAGGTGTTTTATCCATAGTTTTGCTTGCAGTGTTTTTTTATGCTGCTGTTCAGGCGCAGGAGTTAAAAAGACCTGCCATGTGGGGTATACCTAAAATTACTTTTCTGATCAGCGATTTTTCTTTGGCTCAACGATATTATGGCGAATTTCTTGGCTTTTCAAAGGCGTTTTCTTATCCTTCTCCAAAGGGCGAAATTGTTGTGTATAAGATAAACGACCGGCAGTTTATCGAATTTATCGAGGATAGGAACGCGAAAGAAAAGGATAGACTTGTTTCCGTTTTCGTTTGAAACCGAAAATGCCGAACAAATGAGGTTATACCTGAAATCAAAAGGGGGTTACGGTTCCCGGAGATGTTGTGGTGGATGGGGCTGGTAATAAGGTTTTTGTAGTACACGATCCTGCCGGAAATCCCGTTGAATTTCTCGAATGGGGCTCAAAATCATTGCATAAGGCCTCTAAAGGTAAATATCTTTCTGCCGACAGAATTTCTGACCGCATGCATCATGTAGGACTTTATTCCTTGAAACTCGAGGATAACCCTGTTTTTTACACCGAAATTCTGGGATTCAAAACTATATTACGCTATCCTGAAGATTTAACCCTGCCTCCTCAGATTTTATATTTTCAAATGCCTGGAACAGCCGAGTTTATAGAACATTACCCTACTGATACCCGCGCTTTTTCGCATCCTTGCTTTGTTGCAAAAGATATGCAGGAAGTAATTTATACCCTGAAGGAACGCAGAAAGGATGAAACACTGGCCAGTCCGATGATTGGAAAAGGACGGCGCTGGTTATTAAATATTTATAATTCCGATGGAACACGCGTGGAATTTACCGAAATGTTTTTAGCACGATTATAATTAAGAAATTATGGAAGGTTATAGCCGAAGGGGTTTTATCAAAGGGGTTATTGGCGCTGGTGTTACGCTTGCAGCCATTAAAAGCTCCGATTTATCTGCAGCAACGGTTTTGAAACAAACATACGATTCAAAGGGTTTGCCAACTGTAAAACTTGGAAGTACCGGAGTCGATATTCCCCGGATTGTTATGGGTTTAGGCAGTCGTTTTTTGCCATATGGAGAAAGCCGAGGATGCTTATGAGTTACTTCATTATTCGCTTGACAATGGATTGTATTACTGGGAAACAGCTCATATTTATGATAACTCCATAGCCCCGCCTCCTGGTAAAAAAGTAGGTGGAGAAAGAGTTTACAGCGAAGTGCGTGTTGGCGAAGTGCTTAAAACCCGAAGAAAAGAAGTCTTTCTTTCAACAAAACTAATGGCTCGCGATCCTTATGAGGTTCAGAAACAACTTGAAATAAGTCTTAAACGTCTTAATACAGATAGGGTAGAGGTGCTCAATATTCACGATGTTCAGAGTATTGAAGAAGTGGATAAAATGTGCGGGAAAGGTCAGCTTATTGACCTGATGCAGAAATATAAAGAACAAGGAATTACCCGCTTTATCGGATTTACAGGTCATAGCAATGCCGAAGCGCTGAAAGAGTTGACACGGCGTGCTGATTTTGATACCATGCTGGTAGCGATGAATCACTGGAGGCCAACAGCCGACGGGAATCGTGAGGAAATAGTTGTCCCGGCGGGTAAGCAAAAAAGATGGGTGTATTGTTAATGAAGGTAATACGGCCTAAGGAAACCATTACGGGTTTAAATGCTTCTGATCTGGTAAGTTATGCCTTATCCCTCGATGGCCCCGATGCTTTGGTGATAGGTATGGACAGTAAAAAAGTTCTGGATGCAAACCTTGCAATTCTCAGGAATTTTCAAAAGCTAAGCCCTGAGAGAATGAAGGAACTTGCCATGGAACTCACTCCTTTTTATCAGGGTACAAATTTGCCCTGGATGCATCATGCATACAAGGATGGGATGTGGAATTGTTAAGTTATGGTACTCTTATTTCTTAATATTAATTTATAAAATATGAAACCCACATGTTTCCGCAAAACACTATCACAAGGAGATAATAATCAAAAACATGTGTGGTTGCATCATTCCTTAAACTAAAATTATTATATGATGAAAACCCGCAGAGAATTTTTAAAGAAATCGGGCATTGTTTCAGCCGGTTTACTGGTGGCTGCCAATGGACTAAGTGCCGGTAATTATTCAAGAATTATGGGAGCCAACGATCGTATCCGAGTGGCTTTAATCGGATGTAACCGCCGGTTCGATCCTATTTCCAAAGCTTTAACGACCTGTAAAAATATCGACATTGCCTACGTGTGCGATGTAGATAGCCGCCGTCAGGATAAAGCCGTAGGCCGTATAAAGGATCTTTTTGGAACAGCTCCCAAAGCTCAGAAGGATTTGCGAAAAATTCTCGAGGATAAAGATGTAGATGCTGTTTTTAATATGACTCCCGACCACTGGCATGCTCCGGGAGGCTGGATGACGATGGAAGCGGAAAAGCATCTCTATCTCGAAAAACCTGTAACACATAATCCTAACGAAGGTGAAGCCCTTTTACGTTATCAGCAGCGTCATCCCAAACTGTTTGTTCAGGTTGGGACACAGCAACGTTCTTCGGTCGAAAGTATAGATATTATGCAGCAGATTCATGCTGGCGAGCTGGGCGATGTTTACGAAGCCGAAACTTTTTATATCACCAACCGTGCC
>JAAUTT010000839.1 GCA_012031335.1 Bacteroidales bacterium
ATGAATGTTGATGGGGATTGCGGAAAAAGGAGTCAGAGGTTTTGAAATAGATTAAAAGGACATACAGGTACGCAGAGTTGCACAGAGATGAATACAGGGAGAACAGCAGAGAATCATGAAGGTTGATTGATGATTGTTGAAGGGGGAGAAGGCTCCAAGCTCCAAAGTCGAAGGTGGAAGGTGGAAGGAAAGACAGCCGGGAAAAGGATGAATGATTATTGATGAATGTTGAAGGTAGAGGAAAGCTCCAAGCTTTAAGCTCGAAGCTGGAAGAGAAAACAGGCCGGGAACTCGTGGGCCGTGATTGTCTTTTGATCGTCTATCGTCTATCTACTATGGACCATGGACTATCTTCTATCTACTATAGTCTGTCTCTCTTCTTTCTACCAACTAATCACCAGTTTCAATAAAATTATTACATTTATAACCCCAATTAAACTCTAACAAAACCTGGTTGCATGACTTTCAAACAAATGCTGGTCCCGGTTATTTTACTATGCTGCTTTACGGTATCCCAGGCCCGGGGAAATTACTATTTAAGACATTATACCACTTCCGAGGGCTTGCCACATAACATGGTTTACAGTATTGCACACGATTCTAACGGATTCTTATGGCTTGCAACCTGGGACGGCTTAAGCTGCTTTGATGGTTATTCATTTCGTAATTATTATCATGTTCCGGGCGACACCACCACGGTGCCTTATTTTAATATCAGGAATGTAATTGTGGATGGAGATAATCGCGTTTGGGGACTTACTGAATATGGGGAGTTATTCCGTGTTAACCGGGCTACTGATAAAATTATCCAATACCCACAGTTTTCAAAGAGCAACAAGCTTTATCACCGGATTATAGACATCAATATTGACATGGATAAGAACCTGGTGTTGCTTACTAACCATAATCTGATCCGATATCATCCTGATAAAGATAAATTTACATTTCATAATATACTTGACCGCCAAAAACAACCTCTGCTTTATAATGAAAACTACGGGAAAAAGTCAGTATTTGATAATAAGGGTAACTTGTGGTTAATAGGATACAGTGGCTTGGTTTACGCAATGGGCGAATCTCCAAAAGACTCAGGAATTTTTGTCAGGAAGGTATATCACCATCAATTATCGGAGGAGTCGTTTCTGAAATTAGGGCTGATTAAAAATATATATGTTTCGGATTCCGGAACTTGGTTATTAACGGATTATGGCTTATATAAGCTCGATACGCTTCATAATACTTTTAAACCTTACCAGGGAGATATTCAGATCCATGCCCCGCTGCATGAACCATTAATGTGGAACACCCTCAAGGATGGCCTCACTGTTATCCGCAAAGATGGTAGCATTACCCGCATATCATCCGAAATAGTTCAAAAGTTAACCTCGGTAATAATTGATAGAAATAATGCACTATGGTTCGGTAGTGTCAGTCCCACCGGATTTGGGTTAGGGCTGGGAAAATATATCGAAATTCCGGCTTTTTTCAGGTACTATTCCCCTCTTGGTAATACAATCCTGACAGAAGCTTCAGTATATAGCAATTTAAAGGATAAATATGGTAACATCTGGACAGGATCAAAGGGGTATCCTTATCTTTTCAGGATATCACCCGATGGGAGTGTTTCAACGCATAACAAATTACCCGACGATGTTTTTCGCCAATCGGAGTTTCTGAGAAGCAGTCTGGAAGATTCAACGGGGATCTGGTTTGGGTATTCTTCGGCTTTGCTCATGTATTACCGATATGCTACCGGTAAATTCGAAAGGATTATATTCAACCCTGATTATCACCTTCCCGAAAAGGACATCCCGACAAAAATGCATTGTCTTGTGCCGGGTGATGAAGGCAAATTAATTATTGGTTCCAATGATGTATATGAACTCGATAAAAAAAGCCTGAAATATCGTAAAATATTGAAAGGGAATATGGTACGTCCATTTTTTTCATCCTAAAGGACAATCATAACGATTACTGGCTTGGCTCGAATACGGATTGTTTGTGGCGACTCGACAAAAAATTTAATGTAGTTCGCCGTTATAGGCTGAGTGATGGGATGTACAATGTGGAATCGATATGCCAGGGAGATAAAAACGACATGTGGATTGCCACCCTTGGCGGCGGGGTTTGTCACCTCGATATCCGTTCCGGTAAAACGGAGTTTCTTACAACGGCTCATGGCTTATCGAACAATACCGTTTACAGTATCTTAAAAGATAAAAAGGGTAACCTCTGGATTACTACCAATCAGGGTATCTCGCGGTATAATCCTTCCACACAAAAGTTCAGGAATTTTGGGTATCAGGACGGGCTGAAAATAAATGAATTCAACTCCGATGCCTTATTCCTTGCCAAAGACGGAGAAATGATTTTCGGTGGAATGGGGGGGATCGTGAGCTTTTATCCCGATAGCCTGGATGAACGTTTTGCATCGGGAAATAGAGAAAACCTTACAATAACGGAACTATATGTTTCAGGACTGCGAAGATATTTGGCAGAACCTGTTTACCTCCTCGATACTCTGTTCCTGCAAAAAGGCGATGATAATATTCAACTGGGTTTCTCACTTTTAAATGCCTATCATTCCGATAATACAAAATACCGGTACAGGATAAAGGGACTTTACGATACCTGGATAGAAACTGATAGTAAAAACAGGAAGATAAGCCTGGCACATCTTAATCCGGGGTTATACAGCGTCGAATTGGAAGCAACCAACGCCTTGGGAGACTGGGTTAATAAACAACGCCTGGCCGTGATCATACCCCCTTTTTTATATCAAACGGTATGGTTCAGAATATTCTTGTTCATAACCGTACTGTTATTCATCCTAAGTTTACTGTTTGTGTACTTCCGGCAGGTGAAATTAAGAAACAGGCAGATACAACATCAGCTTAAACTCGAAACACTGAGAGGACAAATGAATCCTCACTTTATTTTCAATTCCCTCAATTCCATTAATTATTTCATTTCGCGGAACGACCAGCTCTCGGCTAACCGTTATATTGCCGATTTTTCGAAACTCATCCGCTCTATTCTCGAGAATATGTCGGGCGAATTTATTCCCTTGCGAAGGGAACTCGATTCCATCGAAGACTATCTTAGGCTGGAGTATCTTAGATTCAGCGATAAATTCGAATATACACTGGAAGTTGACGAAAACCTCGACTGCGAAACCTTTCATGTTTTTCCGGGGATGGTTCAGCCGTTTATCGAAAATGCCATATGCATGGTGTGCGGCCTCTCGAGAACCGGA
>JAAUTT010000840.1 GCA_012031335.1 Bacteroidales bacterium
TAATGAAATTAATTTTGAAATATTTGTAAAAAAATAACTCATAATTTTAATTAAGAAGCCACTCTTTAATTGGGGTGGCTTTTTTTGTTTAATGAAAAACAGTATTCATCATATAATTTAAACAGTTTATAAAAAACTAAATATTTCTATTTACAAATGACTTAAATTTCGGAAAATATGATAAAGTTCATGAAAAGAAATCTCGATATCATTGTTCCCATTTTTAATGAATCAAAAAATATCATCCCCCTTATTTCCGATATTAAGAATAAATTACTTCCTTTTACCCTGAAATACGAATAATTTTTATTGATGACGGAAGTAAGGATGAAACTCCTGTTGTTATTCAAACATTAGTGAAATCAGTTGTAGACATAAACATTCTTTACCTGAGATTTACAAGAAATTTTGGTAAAGAACTGGCAGTGAAATGCGGGATAGATCATTCCACAGCTGATTATTGTGCCATCATGGATGGTGACCTTCAGCATCCCTCTGAAAAACTAATTGAAGCTTATGAGAAAATCGCTGAAGATAATTCCAGTCTCGTTTATATTTCGCCCCTTAAGCGACAAAAACATTTTCATCAAAAACTGGGGACATACGGCTACAAGAAAATGATCAATTCATTTAGTAAAGACAAAGTTTTTCTGACAGATTTTTCATTAATGGACAAAAAAGCCGTTGATTTAATCAAACTGTATAAAGAATCAGACTTTTATACACGTGGCATTTTAAGTGTTATTGGATTAAAATCATCTGAAATATATTATATACCAAAAGAACGTCTTCACGGCAAAACCAATTTCTCCTTTAAAAAGAGTATAAACCTTGCCATTGACGGCATCATTTCAGTTTCGACAAAACCTTTGCGAATTGCCATCTATGTAGGCATTTTTACTTCAATAATGAGCATACTTTTTGGAACATACCTGATCGTTGAAAAAATCATAATGGGACAACCAATACCAGGTTTTGCAACACTGGGATTTGGTTTGTTCTTTTTTGGCGGAATTCAGTTATTGTTTCTTGGTTTAATCGGCGAATATGTAGGAAAAATATATTTGCAGGTTAAAAATCGCCCTGTTTATGTTGTAGATAAACAATTAACAAATGGTGAATTGGTAAGTAAAAAGGAAAATTCTATACCTGAAGAGATCATTCATTTTCAAGTTAAAAATCAGAATAACCAATAAATATGCTGAGGCTGATAATTAATGCCGATGATTTCGGACTTTGTGATTCCGTTAACAAAGGAATTTTAGATTGTTACAAAACTGGTCTGGTAAGTGATTTTTCTTTTATTATAAATCCCCGATTGTGTTGAAAACTCCGTAAAAGCACTTAAAAAGTGAAGGAATAAATGAAATTGGAATACATTTTAATGTCACCATGGGGCGATCCCTTTTTAAAGAATCTTCAGAATTAACTGACGAGCAAGGATTGTTTTATTCTACAAAAAATATTTTGGTGATTGGATATTAAATAAAATCAATAAAAAAGCAATTTATGATGAATTAAAAAGGCAATTGGATTTTTTTTTATCACATGGTTTTATAATTACCCATTTTGATTCTCATCAAAACATACACATTATACCGGAGGTATTTGTAATTTTCGAAAAACTAAAAACAGAATACAACCTTAATATTCCTACCCGATTTCCTTATGAAACATTAAAATTTTACAATTATAAGTTTTCTAATTTTAAGAGGTTGGTCATTCTGAATACCCTTACATCAATTTCAAAAATACGGTTATCAAGCGTTACCCCAATTAAAACTATTGGGGGGGATTTTTATAACAATAACAACCCCTTTAAAACATTCAACTTTGTTTTGAAAAATTTAAATCAAAACACTGTTTATGAAATGGCAGTTCATCCGGGTTATTATTCAGAAACGATCTTAAAATATGATCCTTATGCTAAAGAACGGGAAACTGAGCTGAATTTTCTAAAAATGTATACAAAAAAAGATTTCAAATCCAGAGTTTGTATCTTATCGTTTAATCAAGCTCTTCAAACATAAAGTGATACATATTTTTCTTTTTATAATTCTCTATTTTACTGCTTGCAATTGGTTTTAAATGCAGATAATGACCATTGATATTCAGTGAATCGGTCATTCGCTCCAAAATACCATTATTATTCACATTGAGGAAAATAGTATTTCTCTGATGCAGTTGTATAGTATCTTTATCATTATACAAAAATGAATATCTGGGTATGTGCAAAAAATTTCCTTTTTCAAAAAAAATGTCTTCCTGAAGCGAATTGTCCAAAATAACGATTCGAGGATATCTCTCCATTTCTTTAGGTAATTCAAATAAGTCATCAAGTACCGTTGGCATAGCCCATGAAACTGAAAAATGTACCTGGTTTCAGGCAATAATTTTCTTTCAACCAAAACAAGTGTGTTGTCTTCAATATCATGACAGGTTTTTATTACCTGTTTACAAAAATTCTTTTGGTTTTTCCATGCAACCATAAAATCGTGCTGAATTAACCGACCATATCCAACATACCCGGAAAAAACCACAGAGATGATAACTATGAAAAATGTTTTTTTATTTGATTTAACCAGTATAAAATAAAGCAAATAAAATATACCTCCCATTAAAATGGCTGTAGCAACACTAGCCGGAAGATGTTCACTTGTTTGTCGTCCGGCTACAGCAGTAGGTGGATAATAAACAAACGATAATAAATAAGAAGCCATTGCCATAAATCCTCCTAAAACCATGGCCTGAAAAGAAGTTAATACTTCCTGATTAACCGAAATATTTTTAAATTTTAGGGATAGTGAAATAGTGTCGTTATTAAAATACGTTTTTTCTTGTCAGGTATCTGAATAAAAATAACATGATAACAAAACCAACCAGAATAAAAAGCCCAGGTAATTCTCAAATGGATAATGTCCTGAAATAAAGCATATATATAAGTATATATTGCAAATACAGGGCCTGCAAAAATGGAAATTGCGGTTTTCACCAGCACATCAGAAAAAACAACTCTTCCAGTCGCGCTTCATTGTATAATTTACGGACGGCGAGAACTACAAAAAATATAAGACCAAATAAAATGGTGTGTTTTAGTTGTCGGATATAGAATTTTCTCTCACCCCAGTTAAGGTTATCTAGAGCAGGGGCCAATAAAAAGGCAAATAGGCATTTTCATAAGTAAACAGTGTACATGCTGCCAGTAGGTAAGATACTATATACTTCTTTTTTACATAAAAAATATCCCTGTAAAT
>JAAUTT010000841.1 GCA_012031335.1 Bacteroidales bacterium
TAACCTTGATTTGATTTCCTGTATTTCCATTTTGACAGAGTTGAATATTTTGCAACAATAAATTTCATTTTCTTGCAAGCAAATATAAATATAAGTTTCATATATTTGCAATAGTATTTCATTATAATATTCACAATAGCCTTAAAATTGTAAAATATGGTAACTTTGACAGAAATTCAATTCATAAAGATGAAGTTTAACGAGAAGATTAAAGCTTTACGCAAGAACATGAGCCTGAGCCAGCAAAGACCTTGCTGCAAAGCTTCATATACATGTTACGCACCTGTCTAAAATGGAAAATGGACATTTACGCCCTCTATTGATATTGTACAAAGAATGATGAAAGTGTTTGCCGTAAGTGCAGACCAACTTTTAAACGACAACCAAAACAGTGTGGTAGAGATTCAGAACCACGAACTAAATGAACAATTGGCACTTATTAGCCAAACTGGATGAAGATGAAAAAAAACGCCCTGGTAAAAATTATTAACTCCATGCTTACTAAAAAAACGCATGAAGGATTTACTGGATGGTAAGATAAATTTGAACCAATAAAAAAAGCCCGGACTTGCCGGGGCTTTTTTCTCTATAACTATTTTCTAAATAATAATTGAAGTTCGTTTTTATCTTCGTAGAGAGTCTCATTTAAAAAAGAGTATAGACCTAATCGGTTATCTTTCCATAAAAACCAAAATTGAGGATAACCTTCAACTCTAAAAATTAAATCATAATCACCCTTAATTATTAATTGATTAGCCGCTTTTTCAACTTTTTTAAATCTGTCCGGGGAATCGATATACAAATAGACATCACAATTATTCGATTCACAAAAAGTAAAACCAGCAAGATAAACCGTCTGTTCAAACATTAGTATTTGTCCTAGTAAAATATCTTTATCAATCACAAGTGACATCAAAAGACTGTCTAAATCATTTGCTAAGTATTTTGCCTTAAAAAGTTGGGAATAATGGTAAAATCAAGGTCTTTTATCACTAAGCTTTTATTATTTTCTTTTAAATTGTGCTTAATGACCTTAGGTGCTTTCTTCTTATACCTAATTTCGTGCTTTAAATATAATTCAACATTATTCGATAAAACAGATTGTCCTAGCAAAGAACTTCCCCACACTAAAAGTGATATTAAAAATATTAAATACTTCATTGATTGAGTTTAAAAGTATAACGTTCTAATTACTCCAGTTTTAAAACTGGAATTAGATAATGTTTGAAATGAATCAAATAACGGATTCATTACATCAATTACATTTTTATATCTATAACCGCTTCCAAAAAGTCGAGTAGTACGCATAACCTGTATTCTGTTGATGCCTACAGTATGAAAAACACCACCGTTATCATAAGTTATTGCTGAAGGATTACCTTTTAACATCTGACTTCCAACCCTATGCACATCATTATAATTCCTAAAAGCTTCAAAGCCTAAATCATTACTTAAAACTCTAAAATCTGCACCTGCACTTTTATCTAAATTAAGTTCTATTCCATAATTATAATCCACAAATGATTCCATAACTTCTTGTGTACAACCAACTGTAGGGTCACTTTGCTGATGTATAGGCAAATTTCCTTTCGGCAATTGATAATTATTAGTAACTTCCCAAGGGTCACCATTCCAAAAATTCCTACCATCTCTATAGGCGTCTATTCCACCTGCAAATCCACCTAACAAAGCACCAGAGGCACCTGAAATTGCTCCAGTTTTTAAACCACTACCTAATGCATCACCGAAAGATTGCCCTTGCATTAGTCCATTTCCAGTCCCAGTTAAGAAACCACTTGAAAACCCAGCTCCGGCACCTATCATTGCTCCGCTAGCAAAGCTACTTGTATAACCAACCGATAAAATTGTAGATATTCCTTGAGATGACCCAACAAATCCAGCCCCAATGATGCTCCAGATAATGATGCCGTAACACCCATTCCTACACCTGCACTTAGACCTCCAGCCAGAGCACCAACTCCAAAATAACCAAGACCTTCCCAGGTAAAATCTGCTCCATGAGTTGCCCAGTTTATTATTCCACCAATGACTGCACCGATAATCAGGTGAAAGAACTCCCCGCTCGGGTCAGTATAGATTAGCGGGTTATTCAGGGCATACGCATACCTGTTATAGTTTTGGGTATTGGTGGGTGCCTGTATGTAAGGATCCGGACTAAGAAATGCACCTAATACGGGGTCGTACACGCGGCCGTTCATATTGATTAACAAAAACTTATCAAGGTGTTCGTGGTTGGTATAGCCCCTAGATATTAACCCACTGAAGCTATCTATGTATCCATAAGTAACCGGATCGCGCCTACGCCCCCAGGCATCGTAACTATATTCTTCAACCATGTCACCATTTCCCATCTGTAAGGCAACATTATAGAACCCTGGGTAATCTGTATGCACATAATATAGGATTGGTTGCGCACCGTTTTCGGTTATGTTTACCGCTACCATACCCGTTGGGCCATAAATGTACTCTAAAATCCTTTCGTTTCCACTATCATATATTTCTTTTTCAACGTTATTGCCAATAAAGAATTTGGTAATTTCAGGGGAACTGGCTCCATCTTTAAATAATTCGGTTTTAATTCGCTGGCCAGCGGGGTTATAATGTAGTTCTAAGCGGTACTTCTCAACACCCAATTCGTCTGTTTGTACTATTTTACTTATCTTGTTGTGGCCGTTAAATTCATATGCTTGATAAAAATGGTTGCCTACATCGTTCTTTGCGTTTTCAATGGAATGTACTGCATGCCAATGTCCGGCAGGGCCATTAGTATATTTTTCCAATGTGTTATCCGCATCAATAAAACCCCTGGTTTTCCTGGTTCCATCGTCGTAGTAAAGTATTTCTACGTCTTCTGCTTTTATTTTTTCTTCTTCAAGATATATCGTATTGGAATAGGTTATTTCAGCCAATCTCTCGTGTTGGTATTCAAATTCTTCTTTGGCACCCGTTAGCACATTTTCCCTAGACTTTATGCTCCTTTGGCTAACATAAGGCTGGTACTTTATATGAAAAATATCATCTGAACCATTATTAACTTTAAAGAACTCTGGAAAACCATGGTTGACGAAATATTTGTAAGAAGAAGTTGACCCGTTTCCGTATGTTGCCGATAATACTTTTCCATTATCGCTCATTGACATTACCTGGTAAATTAATGCCCCACCTGTCTTTTTAATTCGCTTTAAATTACCAGCATCATCATATTCGTAAGTTAAGTTTAAACCAGTTGGGT
>JAAUTT010000842.1 GCA_012031335.1 Bacteroidales bacterium
AGCGTTAGGTTCGCTACGCTTTTTAAATATAAAATATTGTGATTAACCCAGGTCACCTTTCAATTGGGCTGTTTGTAATGCATTTTTAATTTTCTTCTCAATTTCGTTTGCCAGCTCCGGGTTATCCTGAATCAATTGCTTAACAGCATCGCGTCCCTGACCAAGTTTGGTATCTCCATAACTAAACCACGAACCGCTTTTCTTTACAACCTCCAGTTCAACACCCAGATCGATAATTTCTCCGATACGCGAAATTCCCTCACCGTAAATAATATCAAATTCGGCTTTGCGGAAAGGTGGAGCAAGTTTGTTCTTTACTATCTTAACCTTAGTGCGGTTACCCATAACTTCTTCTCCTTCTTTAATTTGGTTGATACGTCGAATATCAACACGGATGGAAGAATAGAATTTCAATGCATTACCGCCGGTGGTAGTTTCGGGGTTCCCAAACATTACGCCAATTTTATCGCGAAGCTGATTGATAAAAACGCACGTAGTGTTAGTCTTGCTGATATTAGCAGTCAACTTACGCAGTGCTTGCGACATAAGCCTTGCTTGCAGTCCCATTTTTGAATCACCCATTTCCCCTTCAATTTCCGCTTTTGGGGTAAGAGCAGCAACAGAGTCGATTACGATAATGTCAATAGCGCCCGAACGGATCAGATGATCAGCTATCTCCAGGGCCTGTTCGCCATTATCGGGTTGGGAAATATATAGATTTTCGATATCTACGCCCAGCTTTTCGGCATAGGAACGGTCGAAAGCATGCTCGGCATCGATAATGGCGGCAAGTCCACCAGCTTTTGTGCTTCGGCAATGGCATGTATGGCCAGGGTAGTTTTACCTGACGATTCAGGGCCGAATATTTCAATGACCCGCCCCCTGGGGTAACCTCCGATTCCAAGTGCTACATCGAGAGCAATGGAACCCGAAGGAATAACCGGAACTTCAACAATGGCACGGTCGCCCATCTTCATAATGGTGCCTTTGCCATAGTCTTTGTCTATCTTGTCAAGGGTAAGCTGTAATGCCTTTAATTTCTCAAGACTGGCTTCCTTTTTAACATTTTTAACTTCTTTTGATTCTTTGACTTCTTTTTCTTTGGTTTGTTTTTCCATAAATATTAAGGGTTTTCGATATGAAAGTCTTTACTTGCCAGCACCTTCCATTATTTGTTGGGCGTGGTTCTTCGTATTGACTTTTTCAATTATATTTCAATTATTCCATCTTCCGAAATAATAAAAGTAGTGCGCAATATGCCATCATAACTTTTGCCGTACATTTTCTTTTCTCCCCATGCACCATAGGCTTGAATAACCTGCTTTTCGGTATCGGCCAGCAAACGGAATGGCAGATTATGTTTTTGGCAAATCCCTGATGCGTTTTTTCGGTGTCGGCGCTAACGCCTATTACTTCATATCCGGTTTGAGTAAGAACATTGTAACTGTCGCGCAAACTGCATGCTTCGTCGGTGCAACCAGGTGTATTATCCTTAGGATAAAAATAAAGAATCACCTTTTTCCCTTTGTAATCGGATAGGGAAACGTTGCGGCCATCCTGATCGACAGCTTTAAAATCCGGGGCTTTATCGCCTGCTTTTAATTTCGACATAGTGGTAAAAGTATTAAGTTATTATGGATTAGTGTTAAAATTTTTCTAAGATTTTTTCAACATATATCAACTTCATAACAACAGTAGAAAATGAATGTTCGTGCAAATGAAGAGTTCGGCAGGAAAATGATTATTGGAACTATTTCCTGTTTTACAATGCAAAAGGGAAGTTGAGATTCTCCATATCGGCTCCTTACATTTGGCTAATTGTAAAATTTCTTATAGGTTTGGCCTTGAAATCACGGGCGTAAGTTAATGACAAATAAAATATATGCATTTTTACTGTTAGTATATGTAGGTACAGGGCTGCTAAATGGACAGGAGCGGCTTGAAAAACAGGATGTCATCCGGAAAGTAAATGAAGAATATTACGCTGAAGCTTTACCTTTGCTTGAATCGCAGCACCGAAAATACCCCAAAGATCCCGATTATTTGTTTTACACAGGATTGTGCAGACTCCAAACTACGAGCGATATACCGGGAGCCTATTGCATTGCTAAAGGAATCTGCATCATTGGGTTCCCCTGTTAAAAGCTGGTTTTACCTCGGAAGAGCGTATATGCTGAATTATCAGTTTACCGATGCCGAAGAAGCTTTCAGCAAATTTAACGACAAAGGAACACGCGACGAAAAAGAAAAACTAAAGTTAAGCATGTACCTGGCTATGTGCCGAAATGCAGAGGATATATGTACCCGGAGCAAAAGAATAACCGTGATTAAGATTGATACCGTAAGTGAAAATAATTTACTCGCCTATCTTAACAAACAGCAAATTAACGGAAGACTTGAAAAAATCGGAGAAACATCACTTTTCTCTCCCAAAGATCAGGAAGGTATTAAATTTTCGGCTGCCGGGAATACGCTACAATTCCAATCTAAATATCCGTTTGGCAAAAACATAAAGATATCTTTACCTCACAAGGCGACGACATCGAAATGAATAAATTTAAAACATTGAGCTCTCCGGTTAATTCAACCTTCGATGAACATTTTGTTTTTTATGATGAAACAGCTCCTGCGCTCTATTTTACATCACAAGGCCATAACTCGGCGGGTGGTTACGATATCTTCAGAAGTTACTATGATAAACCCACCAATAAATGGTCAAAACCCGAAAATCTTGGTTTCCCTATAAATACACCTTTTGATGAGGTTGCTTATGTGACAGTTCCCGGCACACAAAAATCCATACTGGTTTCGAGACGAAATTCAGGTCCGGGTAAACTGGTCGTATACTTTCTGGATAATGCCGATGCAAACGCCGAAGAAACAACATTAACACCGCAGGCCAGGGAAATAGGACATTTACGTTTGGGGAAACAAAAATTTACTGCTTTTTCGAAAACCACCACTGAAAAAGAAAAACCACATCTTAAATCACCGAACGAAGTTCCGGAAGAAATCCGGAATGAAAAAACATACCAGCGGTTAATTCACGATGCCCTGAATCTTCAGATAAGGAGTGATTCAATCAAAAGGCTGAGCGATGATAAAAAAGAAGCAATGATCGCATCGAGTTCCGAAAGCGAAAAAACAAAGCTGCGTCAGGAAATTAAAACCCTGGACGAAAGAGCAGCATTAATTCAGCAGAAAGCAGATGTTCTGTATAAAAAGCGAGGGAGGTTGAGCAGAAAAACAAG
>JAAUTT010000843.1 GCA_012031335.1 Bacteroidales bacterium
GGCGCCCCTCCCGGTAAACTGAATTGGTCAAAATCGGCTGATTGCAAACCGGTCGGGGTCGTAACGCGATGTGGATGTGCCCACGATAACCGCACTTTGTTTACACCGACCGTTGTATGCCATTTTAAAGCAATCACGACACGAATTTAGCCTAAACTAAATTGAAAGAATAGTTCAATGGACAAGTTAAAAATAAGAGCAGAGTATTTGATAATTATTATAATATTGGTAATTAAGACAATATTACATCTAATTGCTGATTTTAATTCAGGATTGGATGGTGATGAAATTTATCATGTAGATACAGGTAAACACCTCGCTTGGGGCTATATGGAATTTCCCCCAATGATTGGATTTTTGGCTTGGTTACAGAACTTCTTCAAATCGGACTCGATATTTGCTCATCATTTTTTTGTACATATTGCCGCAGGATTAATTATTGTTATCAGTGGACTAACTGTAATAAGAATAGGAGGAAATTGTAAGGCTGTTTTACTTTGTTTAATCTGTATTTTAACAGCTTCATGTTTTGGCTTAACTCAAAATGCATTTCAACCGGTAATATTTGACCAATTATTTTGGATTCTATCATTCTATCTCCTGATTACTTATATCAGAACAAATAATAATTTGCACCTATTTTTTTTTAGGTGTGTCAATTGTTGCCGGGTTCTTAACCAAATATAGCATTCTATTCTTTGTGGCAGGTTTAGCCATTTCTGTTATCTCTTTCCAACGAGGGCTTTTAAGAAAAAACATTTTTGGCTTTGTGTAACGATGATTCTCGTTTTGGTATCTCCAAATATTATATGGCAGTGCAATAATTCTTTTCCTGTATTTGCCCACTTTTCCAGATTATACGAAGTACAACTTGACGAAATAAAACTATCTGATAACATTGTGAATTTATTTTTATCGCCCAATCCTTTAACTGTGTTTGTGTGGGTTTCCGGTATTTTTATTGCACCATTTAGTAGTTTATTTAAAAAATTCAGGTGGGGGCTATTTGTTATACTATTTTCCTTCATTATAATGTTTTTTGCTAAAGGTAAGTTCTATTATTTTTATCCTATCGTTCTTATGGGTTTAATTGCCGGAAGTGTGTTAATAGAGCATATTACCAATTCAAGAAAATGGATATTTTATGTTTACATTTCGCTGCTTATTTTAATGATTCCTGTTACAGCAACAAATGCTTTGCCCGTTTTTAATTTAGAAAAGTATATCCAAATATATAGACTACAAAAAAATGAGGCAGGTGTAACTCCAGTTATGGATTCTTATAGTTTTAAATATACATGGGAAGATTTAAATACATCTGTTAAGAAAGTATATGATTCATTACCTGCAAATGAAAAAGATAACTGTTTAATTTGGGGTGACACCTATTCATGGGCAAGTGCGATTAATTTCTATGCTGAAAAATATAATTTACCACCTGCAATTTCATTCCATGGGACTCATTATTTGTGGTTGCCAAAGTTCAATAAAGGAATTACTATGATTTCGATTTGCAACTCAAATTTCAAAAATAATATTGAAGACAGATTAAATTATTACAAACAATACTTTAATTCAGTAGAGTTAAAAGAACAAATATTTAATCAATATTCAGAAGATAAATCAGATTATTATATCAAATATATTTCTTTGTCGCGACTTGAAATATAATTCAGAGACGATGAAAAAAAAGCTGAAATACAGGATTTTTGAATAAAAACGGCATACAACATCGTATATAAAACATTTGGCAGTCAGTGGGTTATCGAGCGTTTCAGCCCGTATGAAAAGTACTTGTAACTTGACAGGAAAGTGCTTCGAAATGCCAAACGTTTCATATACGTAACCGTTGGCGTTCATTGGAGCAGACCCAACAGCAAACATGAAACATTGACAAAGAATAAATAAAAAAGGATTCCCGAAGCCTTATTCAAGTAGGGATTAATTCAAATAAGTATGAGTACAAAGTTTTTAAGACTTTCAGTAATTATTGCAACAGTGGCAATAATATTTAGTTCTTGCAGTAACAATCCATCATCAAGCAATCCGCTCAACGGCAAGACTACAGCCGAGTTCAATTCCGGTGTTTCTTATGGCACCATGACCGACCAAGATGGTAATGTGTATAAAACAGTTACTATAGGCACACAAACGTGGATGGCCGAGAACCTTCGTACAACCAAGTACAACGATGGCACTGCCATTCCCAATGTAACTGGCAATGAAGAATGGAGTGGTTTAACAACAGGGGCCTATTGTAATTTCAATAACACCAGTAACACCGATACCATTGCCACCTATGGCCGTTTGTACAATTGGTATGCAGTAAACACAGGTAAATTATGCCCAACAGGATGGCACGTACCTACCGATGCCGAGTGGACAACATTGTCCGATTATTTGGGTGGCGAACCCCTAAGCGATGCAGGCGGCTTATTAAAAGAAACCGGCACCACGCATTGGGCCAGCCCCAATACCGGAGCAACCAACGAAACCGGCTTTACAGCCCTTCCGGGTGGCTACCGTTACAAGGATGGAACGTTCGTCGGTATTGGAGGCGGCGGTGTCTGGTGTAGTGCTACGGGGTTGCCAATAGCGCCTGGAGCCGTTACATGGGTCGCAAGTAACAGGAATGTTTACAGAAGCCTCTACAATAAGGAGGTTGGTTTTTCCGTGCGTTGCGTGAGGGATTAAGTGAGGGATTAAATAGACTTTTATCTCTTGGAATAAGTGAGGGATTAAATGAGGGAATAAGTGAGGGGTTTAAAGAGAATCTGGTTGAAATATTAAAACTATTGATAAAGGAGAAAGGCCTAAGGATTACAGAGATTTCCGAGAAACTCCAGAAACCACAAAAAACACTAGAACGGCATATTAAAATCTTAAAGAGGATTAATGCAATTGAATACAAAGGATCTAAGAGGACAGGTGGTTATGTGCTTTCGAAGATATTTCTGGAAGAATTGAATAAATAGCAAATTACCGGATATTACCGGAAATGATCTTAATATTAGAGGTAATGTGCTTGATAGTAATGCTTTAAGTTCCAACCATATTACCGGAAATGACCGGATATAAAATTGAGCTCATAAAAAAACCAGAAAAGAATAAATCGGAATGATGCTAAGGTATCAAATGTGAAGAAAGATGTCTATGATGGAAATGATTGGAAATAAAGATATTCTCAGTCTATCAAAAACGGCCTTTTTATGCAGTCGTAAAGTACCAGCAAGCATTGTTCTTAAAA
>JAAUTT010000844.1 GCA_012031335.1 Bacteroidales bacterium
ACATGTACTGTTACTATTTCATTTTCAATAGAGTAAACAAGGCGATGTTTGTGGTTTATTCTGCGTGAGAACTTTCCGGAAAGACCATATTTCATTAATTCAACTCGCCCGGTTCCATCTGTAGGATTTTCTTTAAGTTCATTAAGAAGTTTGGCTATCTTTTAAGTACGGCTTTATCTCCGGCTTTCTTGTGTTTTTCGATGTCTGCTAAAGCTACTTTGGTAAATTCTAAAAAATAACTCATAAGCCAAGCAAATCGTTTATTTCTTCAGAACTTGTAATTCTTTTTACATCCCCGCTTTTAGCTTGCTCTGCACTTAGTTTTATTTTTTTAATCATTTCAGCACTAAAGTAAACATCATCATCATTTACAGGAGTTAAAGCATAAGATTTATCTTTTCCACGTTGAACAATGATTTGCTCTCCTTTATCAGCTTTTTCAAAGTATACTCTTTGATTTTGTCTAAACTCTCTACTGCTTATTACTAACATAGTATTAAATTTTAGTGTGTACCAACATGGTACAAATATACTTAATCTTACGTTCATTTCCTTCATTTTGTTCTATTTAAGTGGGTGATATTTTTCCAACTCCTTTTGTAAATCTTCTAAATTATCCGTTCGGTACCTTTCGGTTGAACTTACAAAGCGGTGCCCTGCCATATATTGAACTTCCCGTAAATTATAATACTGCAGCCAGTTTGTAATTACAGAGGCTCTTATTTGCGCCATGTTGTTTAACCTTGGTTCATAGCGGTTTATCATCTTCTTAATTCTTGACATGCCACATATCAGCCGTTTTTTATGGAACAAATAGTTTCCTTCAATTTCATCTTGTAAAGATTTTCTTTCAGTTAATAAATATTCATGCAAGGGCAGTATTTGAAAGGGTTTTAGCTCCAATGTTCTTTTGTTGGTTCTTTTGATTGAAGGAACGTATATTTTGCCTTTATCGAGCTGCAAATGGTTTATTTCAAGCTTTGCCAGTTCCTGTTCTTGTAAGCCCTGGTAAATTCTTAATCCTAAGATTAAATGGTAGGTTTTTAAAGTGTTCCCATGTGTCCAGTGGTTCTTGCTTTCTGGGAACTTGTTATAAATATTATTCAATTGCTTTTCTGTAAATAAATCATGTGGGATTCTGCGTTGAACGCCTTTTACTCTTATTGGTTCGGCTACGTTCGGCAGTTCTTTAAAATCTAAATAGTAAGAGATTTTCTTTAACTCTAAGTTGATTGTTTTTGCTTGTATGTTCTGATTCTTTCGGTAACGGATATATTTCATTAATTGCTCATGTTCAAATTCCTCAATTGAAAGAGAGAGACTATGTAAATACACCTTAAACTTCTTTTCAATGAAAGAACTATAATCATGAGCAGTATTCTTACCTAAGCCCTTATTTAATAACCATTCTTTATAATTCTCTCCCGATTCGCTTTGCTCTCGGGATTTAGCTTTGCTCAACATCATTCCTCCTTTGCTAAATGAGTGTATTTCTGTGTCGTCTCCAATGATTTATGCCCTAAAAACCGACTGATATATTCAAGCTTCATTCCGCTTTGTAAAAGGTGTGTGGCTATGGAGTGCCGTAAAATATGAAGCCCAAAAGATTTCTGTTTTAGTTCTTCATTATTGGTTTGGCTTTTCAGTAATTGTAATCTTCCATATACTCCGTGAACGCTCCATCGTTCGCCACGTCTACCTAGTAGAAGAGCTTCACTTTTCTTATTATTTAAAAGTTCATTTCTTTGATTGAAGATATATTCCTGTAGGTCGGTTTTTACTTGTTTGTTCATGGGAACATATCGTTCTCTATATCCTTTGCCTTTTCTTACGTAGAGTAAGTTTTTATCAAAAAGTATATCATTGATATTTAACGCAGCTCCTTCACTGGCTCTTAACCCGCAACCGTAGTAAATACTTAGCATTGCGATATCTCTTTGGTGGTAAAGGTTGGTTTCGTCTTTGGCTGCTTTGTACAAAGCTTGTATTTCGGTTTTGCTTAGGTAAGTGGCGGTTTCGGTGGTTTTCAGCAGTTCCGGTTTTATGATGATGTTTGCCTTTCCGGTCAGCTGTAAATACTTGCTTAATAATCGTAAAGTGGTAATGTGTTTATTGATGTATGCAGGGCTTAAGCTGCCTGTTTTATTGCAGTTGGGGCGGTGCTGTAAATATTCCAGATAACTTTTTATTTGCTCGTTCTTAAAGTCTTTCAGGTGGTTTGTATTGTTGGTTTCCAAAAACGATAAAAACTCTTGTGTATTTCGGTAATACAGGTTTGTAGTTTTGGTTTTATAGCCCAATGTTTCCAGCCATTGTTTGAAGCTTTCTGCAAGGTGCTGGAACTGCTTGCTTTTAATATCCCTGTTGACATTTCTACCAGTCATTTTTTTATTTTCCTCCTTAACACTTTTTTGGAACTTGGGACACCAGAGGGTATTTGCAGGACTGGCGTGGATTCTAGCGTCCCAACTAGCGTTTCAAGGGCTTGGGACACCAGATTGTTACTTTAAGTTATCTAATTGATTATTAAGATATTCTTTAATTTGCTCACGAAGCTTTACAACATTGTCCCAATAAGATATTTTATACTTTAGTCCCTTATTGTGGTATCCACCTGATTGTTGTAAATATTCCAACTCGATAAGGTTGTTTAAAAACCTGTGTATTGCCGATTTGCTAAGGTTTAAAGCTTGCCTGATTTCCCTTTGTGTAAACTCATAATTTTGTGGGTTTTCTTTTTGTAAGATGTGTTCTTTTAGTTGCTCAAAGAACTGCCGGAGGCTGCCGTCCAGTTCGTCCACTTTCAAAAAAATACTGTCGAACATGATTTCTACTGCCGTTTGTAAATCGTCCTTTTCGGTGATTAACCGCCCTTGTGCATCTCGCTGTCTTTGGTATTGATTGATTAAGGTTACTTGCTTTACAAAGCTTAAAAACAACTCGTGTAATCTCCTTATTTTATGGGCTTGCGGTGGCAGTTTTATTTTATCTGCGTATGGATTAATAACCTTCAAAGGTTTTAACATTCTAATGCAGTTCTGTAAAAACTCCCTGGCTTCGTTTTCCTGTTCTTTATCAGCTATGCCACTGGCCGACTTGCTTTGGTAGGCTATAATTCTTTGGGTTTGTTCGCTGCTCTCATCAACCGCAATTATAAAAAGCCTACTCATATTGTCTTCATAGATTGCCCATGTGTGGTGGCACATATTGAAGCCATTGGACTCTTACAATTGACCGTTGGCA
>JAAUTT010000845.1 GCA_012031335.1 Bacteroidales bacterium
TGGATGCCGAAAACCTGAAAGTCACTAAATATTTTGATGACAGGGAAATACCTAATGTTACCGATGCTAATGCATGGGCTGCTTTATCAACCCCAGGTTATTGTTGGTATGATAACGATAGCTCCACATACAGCGAAACTTATGGCGCATTGTACAACTGGTACACTGTAGCAACCGACAGTTTATGCCCTGCTGGTTGGCATGTATCTACCGATGACGAGTGGATAACATTGGTCGATTATCTTGGTGGTTTAACCGATGCAGGTGGCTTATTAAAAGAAACCGATACAACGCATTGGGCAAGTCCAAATACTGGTGCAACCAATGAAACTGGCTTTACAGCCCTACCGAGTGGAAACCGTAGTATTAATGGTAAGTACGATAATATTAACGACTACGGTTACTGGTGGGGCTTTCCAGAGTACTCTTCGTCAAGTGCCTGGTATCGGCGCTTGAACTACGATCACAGCAATATATACAGGCACTACAACCATAAAAATAATGGGTTTTCAGTGCGTTGTTTGAGGGATTAGGTTATTTGATTAATTTATCTATTTGATTGATTGATAATTAGTACAATAAACGGAAACAACCGTTATGCCCAGGCCGAATGGATGAAAGAATTCAAAAGCATTGAGGATGCACAGAATGAATGGAAGAAAATGCCCCGGTTGCAAAGGCAGAAAGGGACAAACTGGTGCATGAATTTTTTCATGCCTTCTATAAATTGCCCGATTTATACTCAAAAGTACAGCGCATTGCCCAGGGCGATTCGAATGCCGATATGGTACAGGATTTAATTGACCTGGCCGTGTTGGGCAAAAGCAATCCCGCCCCGCTGCAAGCCATAAATTTCGACATGACCAGGCTCGACAACGCCGAAACCCTGTCGGCTGAAATGGCTAAACTGCTTGCCCAGTGCAATGGTGAACGCAATACCGGCAGTGCGGCATATAAAATCCGTAATAAAGCTTACCTGTATATGAAAATGGCTGTTGACGAAAATACGCCGGAATGGAAAATACAAGTTCAATACCGACGATGAACGCCTTAAAGGTTATGTGAGCAGGTATCACCAATTAAAAATTCATCTGCGAATAAAAGGAAGAAAAAAGCAACCCCGCCAATCCAAAGTAATTAAGAATGGGATTCAAGGGATAACCTCAAACCTGGAAGATCAGGCAAATCTTTAAGAAACGGGGGTAAAAACCTTAGAAGATCGGGCTAAAACCCAGGAAAGAGGGGGTAACACCCTAAGAAGGGCAGGTAAAAACCTAAGAAGGGTGGGTGACAACCTCAGAAGATTGGGTCAAACCCTCAGAAAGGGGGGTAAAACCCTAAGAAGGGCAGAGTAAAACCTGGGATTTTGGGGTTCAACCTTAATTGATTGAAAAAACAGCTTAAAAAAATGGTAGTTTTTTAATATGCTGGATTAATTGATTAGTCACACCGCTTCGAAAGGAGCGGTGTTTTTTGGATGTTAATACTTTAAAACCCTGTTGTATAAAAAATGGAGGTACAATTAACATCTGTTATTATTTTTTTGTAAATTGCCGAAGAAAGGAAATAATTTAAAAACTAAATGAACCTGTATAAGCGTGAAAAATAACTTTTTTAGAAAAAATACAGATGCAAACCCTCAAAGCTACGGTGGGCAAAGGTTACATCAGACAGTTACGAGGTTGCTTTTTCACCATATAATATAAATAAACCAATGTTGGTTTATGGAGACGTTGTGCCTAATTGCAGAAAACATCTTGCGAGTTAATAAGCGATTAAAAATTAATGACATTCAAGAAAAATTCAAAAAAAAATCGATTGTTTTTTAGATTTGTTCTATTGATTCTTTATACACTGGACAAAACAGACTGACCAAGATTAAGAAACAAACTGAAAAATCAATTTCTTTTGGACAATAGTCATTATATTTGTATAAAATATAAAAGTTAAAGATATGTTGACAAAAAATACTGTGCGGCAATCAATTGACAATCTGCCAGATTCATTTACAATTGATGAGCTTATTGAACAATTAATATTTGTAGAAAAGGTTGAAGAAGGCATTAAACAATCAGATGAAGGCAAAACGATTTCAAACGATGATGTAAAAAGTATGATTGAAAAATGGTCAAGTTAGTTTGGGACTGAACTATCAACGGGGGATTTAAAAGAAATCTTTGATTATATAGCAATGGATTCTGCTCGATATGCTTCAATCACAGTAAATAAAATTTATAATCGAGCACAAGATATTATTGAAAATCCATACGTTGGACGAATAGTTCCAGAGATAAATATAAAAGTCATCAGAGAAGTGATTTCTGGAAATTATCGGATTGTGTACAAAATAATTAATGAATTTCAAGTTGATATTCTACGAGTTTATCATTCAGCAAGGTTATTAAAAACTGATAGATTGGAATAAGCAACTAGGCACAACACGCGGTCATAAAACATTGGGGGTGAAGCGATTATTCGAGCCTCGGTTCTCGCATCAAGGTTTGTTGTACCTTGATAGTGAAGTAGCTCCGAAATCCCCCAACGATTTTATACCGCAATCGTTAGCGGTCAGTGTAAAAAGACAAAAATGACACACATTCAGAAAATAACTAAATATGTTCTATCAACCCTTTTGTTAATAACGGGAATGACTCTTTATGGGCAAAATGATTTACATTTTTCATATGAATGCCAAGACAAGACATTAAGTCCCATTAAAGCAAAAATCTTATTGAAATCCCCAGATAAAGAAATATTCAACTTGTTTGCAGACACGGTAAGCAACTTTGTTTTTTCAGGAAAGAACTATTTTAAGACAAAAGGAAATTACACCCTTTTAATCACCTACTCAACTGATAATTACGGCAAAGATTCTATTGACTATGACTTTAATATAAGTGGATCTGAAATAAACACAGATATTTCAATTGAATTTGATTATAGGGAGAGACTTATAAAAAAAAGGAGATATTTTTATCAAAGGAGAAAAAGTAATAAACGGTTATATTCGAGTTAATAAATACTATAATGCTCCAAAATTAATTGACATTGCGCTTGACAATGAATATTTAGGAGATGAATACTACAAAGGTCCATTCTTTAAAATTAAAAATAATTCAAAGGACACATTATATGGAGAACATTTACCTGGCTATTTTTGGGGGTCTTTGTCTTACAGAAAAAATGATTCGACCTTATTTACAAAAATTGGTATTCTTGATTACATGTTCGTTGATTCTC
>JAAUTT010000846.1 GCA_012031335.1 Bacteroidales bacterium
CCGATTTTTGTGAGGTGTTCAATTTTTTTCAGCTTTTGGTTGTTTTCTGCCAAATAATAAATCCCTGTCTGTTTTTGAAGGTTCATAATACGTACGAACATGAATATCCTCATATACATATTTTTCACCCGTTGGATGTGTATAATCAGGAACAACAATATTCACCCAATTCCCTGACTTTGTCATGTATTTGGCAAGGTAGAGCGTATAATACTCAGTACCTCCTACGGTATGAGGGAAAAACGAATCGAGAACATATATAACCTTAAGCATTATACCCTTTTATCTAAAATCCTGAATTTTATAAAACATAACGAAAGTTTCATTGGTTAGTATAACGGCTCAATCATCTGATTTTGCCTATTCTTAACAACTGAATTTGAAGGTATGGATTTATAAATTAAACACCCGGCACCTATTACAACATTCGAACCAATTTTAACACCTGCAGAATGGTAACATTGGAACCAATCCACACATTATCACCTATCATAACGGGTTTTCCTGAATATCCCTGTTCATTTATATTTAACGTGCAGTTAGTGAAATTATGGTTATGATCGTAAATTTTAACACCTTCTCCAATGGATATATTGTTGCCTATTAATATTTCATATTTAGATGTAAATGAACAAAAACTATTCATAAATACATTTTGTCCCAACGTAATTTTTCCAGATTCAAATAAATTAAACGTTATGTAATCTCTTAAATAAGCTCCTTTGCCAATAGTTAATTTTGTTAACGAATTGTCGGAATATATTTTAAAACCGGCACCTATCAACATATCATTAGGCAGTATTACTTTTCCCTTATATTTTAAATTGTACAGTTTGATGTAAAAACGTCTTCGAAAACGCAGATAATAGTTATGTAAAGAAACAAGCATGTTATTTTCTTTGATAAATGTTAACACCCATTACAGCAAAAAATAACTGAATAGCTGTTTTTAATGAAAATCTAATATTTAAACTTTTATATAACCATTTTTGAGCCGATTTACCCCCGAAATGATATAATACCGGTGCCAGCTTAATGATGTGTTGATTGATTATTTTTTTATTTCTACCGAATGATAATAATATTTGTAATAACAACGTAGTTGAGAATCAGTAATAATGCTTTCCTTTCGGGGTTCTGAAGTATAGAACCGGAATGAACCCGATAACTTGCTAAAACTTCGTCAATACATAAAATCTTATACTTTAAACTTAACCTCAACCAAAGGTCTAAATCTTCAAAGCTTAATGTTTCATCGTATCCTCAACCGCTTTCGCATATTCAGTACGCACCAGTACGGAAAGGGCTGGAATGAAGTTAGCAGAAAGTATTTGTTTAAAAATATATCCTTCGGGCATTGGATTAGTATAATTATTAAAATACTTCCAGATTGAATTACTGTGAATTTCATCGTTACTGTCAATAACTAATGCATCACTATAAATTAAGGCCGATGTATCAGGATCTTTTTCTAATAATTCTAGCTGTTTACTTATTTTGTTCAAATCCAAAAAATCATCGGAGCCCAATATTTGGTAATACTTTCCATTACTGTTGTTAAGAATAATATTACTTACCCTGGATAGTCCCACATTTTCGGTATTGACAATGAAATTTGCAGGATAGTTGTTTGCGGATAACCAATTAGTTATTGTCTCTTTCGAATTGTCCGTAGAACTATCATCTACGATGATTAATTCAATATTTGGATAACTTTGATTTTTAATGCTATCCAAAGTCTGCCCTATATATGTTGCATTATTATACGAGGCAATACCAATCGAGACGAGAGGGGTTTCTTTCATAGATTTAATTAAATTCGGCTGGTAAAAGTAAACTTCGATTTTTGTACTATCTTGTCCTCTTGTCCATAAAACAACTCGTATTTAATCCGCTTCCCCTTTTCCCACTGAAAAAGTAATTCTTCAGCAGAATGAAATCCTGTTGTTAGATTTTTTATCTCGTTATTTACCAAATTAACCGGAATATTTATCAACTTTACTTTGGGGAAACAAACACCTTTGCGACAGAGAAATATTTCTCTATATAACTGCAGCATCGACTCAAGTGAATTGGGTGTCCTGAATGGAATCTGCTCTATTAAAGTTGTTATCTCATTTAAATCATAAATATAACCATCAACCGATAAGGGATAAGACCATTCCGGAGAATCCTGAGGTTGACTCCAGTTCCAAATTTTATATGGTTTATCTGATTCAAAATAAATTCAGGTAATTCCTGTTCACAATTATAAGTATAACACCATGTATGGTCTAAACCCTTATTTAGTGTAAAAATATAGCCGGAAGGATCAAATGAAACGGCTTCATTTAAATCAAATTTATCAATAAAAACAGCATCATCGGTCATAAAAAAAACTTTATCACAGGGGGTTGCCTTTAAAACATTTAAAAGATCGGATTTAAAATTCTTTTCTTTTATAAAATGAAAATTCTTTTCTTCAAATAGGGTTATTAATTCTTCGTAAGCTTTTTGATGACGTTGATTCGTTGTTGTATATAAAATAGTTAAAGGAACAGGATTCATTACCATATCCAGGTAACTTGCCAGGAGTGCATGCAATTGAATAGCCCTGTCTTTTGAAAATACAATGGCAAAGCACTTCGGATGGACAACATATACACTTTTTTTTAATTGTTTTTGAATGAGTAATGATTCATAAGCGTTTTTTATATTACACAGTAGTTGGTATTCCGATTTATAATATAAATCGATCCCTATAAATTTAAATACCTTTTTAAGTAATTTCCCAATTACAATTTTCATAGATTTGAATTTATTGCATTTACAACCAATTGCGATTCATTCTGCGACAATACAGGGCTCATAGGCATGTTCAAAATTTCGCTACGGATTTGTTCAGTTATGGGTAAAACCAAGTGGGACCATTCTTTATATGCGATCTGTTTATGAGAAGTAATTGGATAATGAAATAATGTTTGTATTTCTTTATTGGCTAAATATTTTTTACCACAGGTTACGATTGTTTTAAATTACCCTCCTGCAAAAAAATACTTTTTTTTACATTTTTTACATGTCAAATCTTCATTTAATACGGTGCCGCAATTACAAACATATCCTTAAACCGGGCCGGATTGCCATACCACAATGTGTTATCCGGAATGTTTTTGGTAACAACACTACCGGCACCAATCATTGCATTTTGCCCTATGGTGATACCCACAATTATTGTGGCATTTGCTCCAATTGAGGCACCTT
>JAAUTT010000847.1 GCA_012031335.1 Bacteroidales bacterium
GGTTATTCGCCCGAGCGTATAAACCCGGGCGACAAAGACCATACAATTACCAAAATTACAAAAGTGGTATCGGGATGTGATGCCGAATCGCTCGATGTAATTGCTAAGGTATACGAACTTATTGTTATTGCCGGAGTTCACAGAGCCAGCTCCATTAAAGTGGCCGAAGCTGCTAAGATCATAGAAAATTCACAACGCGATATTAATATCGCTTTTATGAATGAATTATCTATTATCTTCAACAAACTTGGAATTAACACATACGAAGTTCTGGAAGCAGCGGGTACTAAATGGAATTTTTTGAAATTCTTTCCAGGCCTGGTTGGGGGGCACTGTATTGGTGTCGATCCGTATTATCTGACTTACAAAGCTAAAGAACTTGGCATCCACGCGCAGATTATCAGTTCCGGACGAAAAATCAACGATTCTATCGCTGAATACATCGCCAAGCAAACCGTAAAAAAGATGATTGCAGCTGATATCAGCATCAAAAATGCAAAAGTCCTGGTTATGGGCGCTACTTTTAAAGAAAATGTCAGCGACATTCGAAATTCCAAAGTGGCCGATGTGATAAATGAATTGAAATCGTATGGAATAGCAGTAGATGTTATTGATCCACACGCCTCCTCCGAAGAATTGCATCACGAATATGGTTTTTCTTTAATTGACAAGCCCGGGAACAATTACAGCGCTATCGTTGTTGCTGTTAATCACAGTCAGTATTGTAATCTGAGTGAAGATTACTTTATGGATTTATCAGCCGGGCCAGGTATTTTGATTGATGTGAAAGGTATATATCGTAATAAAATTAAAAAATTAGCTTACTGGAGTTTATAAAATAAAAAATAAGTATATGGGAAAAGCAACCGTTTTGGTAACAGGTGGTACAGGTTATATAGGATCGCATACAGCCGTTGAACTTATTAATGCAGGATATGATGTGGTAATTATCGACAACCTGTCGAATTCCACAAAAGACTCACTGGATGGAATTCAGAAAATTACAGGTGTACGACCAAAGTTTGAAGAGTTCGATCTCTGCGACCCTGCAAGAGTAACCCGATTTTTTTAATGAATCGAGTGCCAAAAGCATGCCTTCATAAAACTCATAATATCCTGTACCTGTTTGGTATTTCTGATCAATGAGATACCCTCATTAAAGGCCAGTGTATCATCTTGAGAAAGTTTAGCAAGGGTTGTCGCATTAAAAGGAAGGATAAGGGCAATTTTGATTTCTTTTTGCAGAGGGTAACCCGATATCGAATCGCATGATCCTTTGCTGAAATAGGACAACGAATCAATTGTTTCATGCACTTCGGGGATATTTTCAACAATGGTGTCTTTTTTAGGTATTTTAATGGTTTCGCCGGCTTTGAGCCCCCATCGTAACTCCGGATTTGCACCGATAATTTCTGCAATGGGTATATCGAATTCCTGTGACAACAAATACAGTGTATCTTTTTTCTTTACTTCGTAATAAATATAGTTTTCGTCATCGCGCGAAGCTTCAATCACATCTTTTAAAACTTTTCTTTTTCGGAATTTTTATTGTAGCTCCGGTTTTCAGACCTGTTTCGGTTCCAGGGTTATAGTTGTAAATAATTTCAGCCGGTACTTTGTATTTCTTTGAAAGCGAATAAATCGTTTGCCCTTGCTTAACCTCGTGGTAAATGAAATCTTCATCTTCAAGAGGAACAATTTCCGATTCGGAAATTTCAGGTTCCGACTTAACAGGTATTTTTAATACCTGCCCTGTTGAAACCTGGGCAACATTAATTCCCGGATTGGATTGAATAATATCGGGCAGCGGTACATTGTAGGCTTTGCTTATGGAATAAACAGTTTGTCCCTGCTGTATTACATGCAGATAATAAATTTTACCATCAAAAATAATTTTTTCAGTCGATTTTTTTATTTCAACGGGGGGCTCCTGTGCATTTAATTGTATAAATGCTACCAAAGAAATTATAAAAAAGAAAATTCTCAATTTCAATATTGGTTTAATCAGCGTAATATTTTAAAAAGATAACGCAAAAGTAAGAAAAGTATTACGAAAATTAAAATTATGAAAACCTTTCAGGTTTCTGAATTATGAAAGGTTTTTCAATTCATTTGGTAACTACTTTAACGAAGAAAGAAAACGATTGACATTTGCTTCAATTCGTTCTGTTACATTGTTGATATCGCCTTTGTTAAATTTATCGCCGGTAATGTTTTCGTACAATTCAATATACCTATCCGAAACTTGTTTAACAAAATCATCGGGCATTTCAGGAACAACCTGACCTTCTTTTCCCTGAAAATTTCTTTCGATGAGCCATTGTCTTACAAATTCTTTCGAAAGTTGTTTTTGTGCTTCTCCTTTTGCCAGTCTCTCTTCATAACCTTCGGCATAAAAATACCTCGATGAATCGGGTGTATGAATTTCGTCAATCAGGTATATTTTTCCCTCTTTTTTTCCAAATTCGTATTTGGTATCTACCAGAATCAAACCTTTTTCTGCAGCCATTTTGGTTCCCCGTTCAAACAATTTATAGGTATAATTTTCCAATACTGCATATTCTTCCGCCGAAACAATTCCTTTGGCAATAATTTCTTCACGTGAGATGTCTTCATCATGGCCTTCGGATGCCTTGGTGGTTGGAGTAATGATTGGTTTATTAAATTTTTGGTTTTCAATCATATTTTCAGGAAGTGGAATGCCGCATAACATCCGTTTACCTGATTTATACTCACGCCAGGCATGCCCGGTAAGATAACCTCTGATTACCATTTCTACTTTGTAAGGTTCAGCTTTTACCCCAACGGTAACCATCGGATCGGGCGAAGCAATTTTCCAGTTGGGAACGATATCAGCAGTAGCATCCAGAAATTTCGAAGCAATTTGGTTTAAAACCTGTCCCTTATAAGGAATTCCTTTTGGAAGCACCACATCAAATGCCGAAATACGATCGGAAACAATCATAACCAGATATTCATCGTTGATGTTGTAAACATCGCGTACCTTGCCGGTGTAGAGGCTTTTCTGGTTTGCAAATTTAAAATTGGTTTTGGTAATTGCCTGACTCATAACTAAATTTTTAGGTTTATGTTAAACATTTTCTTCATTTGTATCTTTTTCGTAAGCATCAACTATATTTTTCACCAGCCGGTGTCGAACGATATCCCGGGTATCAAATTCAATGGTCACAATTCCATCGATGTTCTTTAAAATTCGAATGGCCCTTGTTTAACC
>JAAUTT010000848.1 GCA_012031335.1 Bacteroidales bacterium
TAACACGCGGTCATACGCAATACGGGTTTTTGTGGTAACTTAGTGGGCAATAAAATAGCAGACGGCCCGGTAGGCCGATAAAGTAAGGTTTCAAACTCCCGTACTGCGCATATCGCCATCCGTTAGCGCTAATTATTACGTTAAGGACAAATCACAAAAAATCAAAATCTATATTGAAAACGAGACTTTAAAATATTACAATGAATTATATACGAGTAAGGACAATTCATTGCTAAGAAAAAATAATTTACACTTTGTTGAGATAGATGGATTTAGTTATGAGTTTAAATTTCACATTGATAATAACGAAATCAAAATACTTAAAATGGGAGACGTGATTTGGTATAAGGAATAATTCCAGCCCATAACAAGCGGTCATAAAACAGTGCGCGGATAGTGCTAAATTTAAACGATATACCAATTACTAAACAGCTTACGGCTTGATAAGTTTGTGCTTCGAAATGCGCACCGTTTCATACCGCAGGCCGTTACCATGCATTAGAACGAACGTCTTGCACACAGAAATCATTTGGTGATTAAGATTTGTATATTTGAGAAAAATTCAAATTATGGAAACTTCAAATATTAGAATATATCAGTTAGAGGACGGAAAAACTGAAATAAATGTTCAGTTGGATAATGAAACTGTTTGGTTAAATTTAAACCAAATGGTAGAATTGTTTGAGCGTGATAAGTCTGTAATATCAAGACATATAAGCAATGTGTTCAAGGAGAAAGAATTGCAAAGGGATTCAGTTGTTGCAAAAAATGCAACAACTGCTCTGATGGTAAAACATATAAAGTAGATTACTATAATCTGGATGTTATAATTTCAGTTGGCTATAGGATTAAATCAAAAAGAGGAACACAATTTAGGATTTGGGCAAATCAGATAATTAAGGATTTCTTAATAAAAGGATACTCGATTAATGAAAAACGACTTTCTCAGCAAAATGAGCAACTTAAAGAGTTGCAGGAATCGGTTAAGATTCTTGGAGAAGTGTTGAACTATAAAATGTTGACTAATGATGAGAGTACGGGTTTACTAAAAATAATTTCGGATTATGCCTATGCGTTAGATATATTAGACCAATATGATTATCAAAAACTTGAAATAATTAATACTTCTGGAAAAGAAATCTTTCAATTGACCTATGAGGAAGCAATGAACCAAATAAGAATTGCTAAGAAAGCTCATGGGAATAGCGATTTGTTTGGACATGAAAAAGATGATTCATTTAGAAGTTCAATATCAACAATTTACCAAACATTTGATAGTGAAGATTTATACCCAAGCATTGAAGAAAAGGCTGCGAATTTATTGTATTTCATCACTAAAAACCATTCATTTTCAGATGGGAATAAACGCATTGCAGCATTCTTGTTCCTCTACTTTTTAGAACGGAATGGAATCTTGTTTGACTGTAATGGAAACAAGAGAATTGCTGATAATACATTAGTTGCATTGACCTTAATGATAGCAGTAAGCAAACCTGACGAAAAAGAAACAATGACAAAAGTGATTGTGAATCTAATAAATAAGAACAATTAACGCATGGTAACACGCAATATACGTAAGCCGGGGGCTGTGGGTAATTTAAACTTTTTTACATTTACTCAAATTTTTAACGGTTTGACAAGTTGGAGCTTTGAAATCCCGGCCTACGCATATTGCAAACCGTTGGGCACCATAAAACCAAGACACTGCAAAATTGAAACATAATGATTAAAATATTTCCACCATTTCTTTTTTTACTCTTACTGATAAGTTGTAAATCAACTACTGAATCGGCTGATTTTTTTGGACAAGAATATCCTGATTCTAATCCTGTGATTTTTGCGCTTGATATAATTTCAATAAAAGGTAGGCTTGAGCATGGATTATCTTTTTCACCTGATATGAGGGAATTAGCATTTGGAATCCTTAATGCAGATGACTTTAGCGGTAAAATATATTACTCAAAAAGGCAGATAATAATTGGACTGAACCATTGGTCTTTGAACCACTAAAAAATGAAAGTGTGTTCCTTCCGTACTTTTCGCCAGACGGAAAATCTATGTTATATGCACAAAGCAGACCAAATACAAACAATGGATTTACAGATATTTGGATTCTAAAAAAGAACGATAACAATTGGATTCAACCTACAAAAGTGGATAGTCCGATAAGTACATTAACAAGAGAATCTACTGCCTGCATGACCTTTGATAAAACAATTTATTTTCATCAAACAGAGACGGAAACGGATTAGCTGATTTATATTTTTCTTCACTTGAAAACGGTGAATACTTGGATATTGAACGATTAGATTCTATTTGTACGGTGCGAGATGAGGAAAGCATATTTGTCTCTCCTGATAAGAGTTACATAATTTTTAGTAGGTATGCAACAAATGAAAATGGGCCAGATTTATTTATCAGTTATCAGGATTCTGAAAGAAACTGGACTAAACCAATTTTATTAGATTCAACAATAAATACTTCAAATTGGGAAAGAAGACCATTGTTTCAATTGATAATAAATTCTTGTTTTTTACCAAAATGATTTTTAATCAGACTGGACTAGCAGAATCTGATATTTATTGGGTAAGTACTCAGAGATTATTTAAACCATTTGTTTTCAACCCGATTTCAGTCCAGACTATTAAACTTGATAAAGAAACAGAAATACTACTACCAACTGATTATTTTAAGGACATTGACAATGAAAATTTAGAAATTAGCCTTAATCATGAAAAGTTTGATTGGGTTAAATTTGATAATGAAAAAAGTATCTTGACCTTAGATCCAAATGAAATTGGCGAATTCGACTTGATATTTACCGCCGTGGATAAATATTCAAACGAAATGGAGGATAAAGTTAAAATTATAGTGGACGAATAATAACGGTGCCCAACACATGGTATAGTGCATGCGGGTTTCAGAGGTTTGCGAAGGTTTGTGGCTCGTAAAATAGCTTGTTGTAACTTGATAAGTTATCGCCTCGTAATCCCGCACGACACCATACCATCATCCGTTAGCGGCAAAGGGCGTTGACTGGCTTGCGTAAAGGTTTGACAAGCATTTTGCGGTCTTTTTTACTAACTTGATAGTGATACAAAAATATTTGATTTTTATCACGGGATAGTGAAGTAATATCCTGATTGGATTATGGTTACAGATTTATTTTGAGACTATGGGTATTAATGAAAATATCGTAACTGATTTATAACTGTATTTATTTTGTTTTCAT
>JAAUTT010000849.1 GCA_012031335.1 Bacteroidales bacterium
GAAGATGTGAAAAGGCCGAAGAAACAGCCACCAAAAGAGCTGCTTCCGATGAAGCTAAAAAAGCAAATAAGAAAGTAAAATCTTCATTAGAGAAAACTACTCTTGGTGATATTACCGAACTTGCTGCTTTAAAAGAAGAAATGGAAGAAAGGGAAAAAAACGCTCAAAAGAAGTAAATTTATAGCATTCAAACTTAAAACATAAGTGCAATGGAATTCAAGATCGAAAAACATGAGGATTACACCTTGATTCAGGTGCTCGAAGAAAAACTCGACACTCACATTGCCCCGACTCTTAAATCGGAACTGGTACTTATCTCAGGTAACGGCGAGAAGAATATCGTTCTTGATCTGAGTAAATGCAGGTATTGTGATTCATCAGGGTTAAGCTCTATCCTTGTTGCCAACCGTTTGTGTAAAAATGCTGGCGGTACTTTTGTACTTACCGGGCTTAATGATGCAGTTGAAAGACTCATCACTATTTCACAGCTCGATACTGTGCTTAACATTGCCGGTAGTATTGACGAAGGAATTGCACTAATATCAAAAGCTTAAACACTTCTGATACAATGGAATGAGATTTTCTTTGACTATTTTGGGTAGCAGTTCAGCGCTACCCACTTCTGATAGATTTTTAACCGCTCAGGTACTTAATGTAAATGAGCGGTTTTTTTTAATTGATTGTGGAGAAGGAACACAAATTCAACTTAGAAAATTCAAAATTCCTTTTACTAAAATTAATCATGTTTTATAAGTCATCTTCATGGTGATCATGTATTTGGCCTACCTGGATTAGTATCTACATTTAGCCTTCTGGGCAGAGAAAACGACCTTCATATCTATGCTCATAAGTCACTTAAACAGATTCTTAACCAGTTTCTTGGTCAGTTTAATACATCTTTGAGTTTTAATCTTATTTATCATTCTTTAGATGAAGAAAGGCAAGCTTTGGTTTATGAGGATAGAACACTTGAAGTTTTCTCATTTCCACTTTCGCACCGAATACCCTGTAGTGGTTTTTTATTCAGGGAAAAGCCTAAAATGAGAAATATTAGGAAAGAAGCCATAGCGGAATTTAATATTCCGGTAAGAGAATGGTAAATATAAAAAAGGGAGCCGACTTTATTGCCGATGATGGTACAGTTGTTCCAAATAAGCAGATTACTGTTGCTTCTTCTAAAAGTAAATCCTTTGCATTTGTAACTGATACTAAAATAATGCCTGATTTGTCTAATATTTTAGAAGAAGTAGATTTGCTATATCATGAAGCTACTTTTTGCATGAAGATGCTGAAATTGCTAAAGATACTTTTCACTCAACTGCAATTCAGGCTGCTGAAATAGCAGTAAAAGCAGCTGTTTCCCGATTAGTGATCGGGCATTTTTCAACACGATACAAAAATACTCATATGTTTCTCAACCAGGCAGCAAGTATTTTTCCTAATGTGGAGCTTGCTGAAGATGGAAAGATTATTGAAATATGAGGTGATTTTATAAAAAAAATTAAAGAATGCGAGACAAACTGTCTTTTATATATTTTTGAGAGATATTTAATTTACTAGAAATGCAGGAAAAAATAATAATTCTGGACTTTGGTTCACAATATACCCAGTTAATTGCGAGAAGGGTAAGAGAGTTGAATGTTTATTGTGAAATCGTTCCTTACTACCATATCCCAGATATAAATTCCAATGTTAAAGGAATTATCTTATCCGGTAGTCCATCTTCCGTAAGAGATGATATTGCTCCCAAACCTAATCTGGGAGGAATTAAAGGTAAGTTTCCCGTTCTGGGAATTTGTTATGGAGCTCAATATTTAGCTCATTTCTTCGGGGGAGAAGTATTGCCATCAGCTTCGCGGGAATATGGCAGAGCTAATTTGCAGTATGTCGATTCAAATTCCAAACTGCTTAATAATATTCAGCCTAATACACAAGTCTGGATGTCGCACGGAGATACCATAGCTTCAATTCCTGATGACTATAGGATTATAGCCAGTACACAACAGGTTAAGGTTGGCGCTTATGAATCTGTTTTGGAACCTACCTACGGACTTCAGTTTCACCCCGAAGTTTATCATACAACTGATGGACTGCAGATTCTGAAAAACTTTCTTGTTGATATCTGTGACTGTCATCAGGACTGGACTCCCAATTCTTTCATAGAAAGCACTATTCATGAATTAAAGGAAACTCTAAAAGATGATAAAGTGGTATTGGGACTTTCCGGAGGTGTTGATTCATCCGTTGCTGCCATTCTGATTCATAGAGCTATCGGGGCAAATCTTACTTGTATCTTTGTTGATAACGGGTTATTGCGAAAGGATGAATTTAATAAAGTCCTTGTTTCTTATAAAGATATGGGCCTTAATGTCATTGGTATTGATGCAAAAGATAAATTCCTTGAAGATTTAAAAAATATTACCGATCCTGAAAAGAAAAGAAAAAGTATAGGGAAAAATTTTATTGAGGTTTTTGATGTTGAAGCTCATAAAATTAAAGATGTAAAATGGTTGGGCCAGGGAACTATATATCCCGATGTAATAGAGTCTGTTTCGGTAAACGGGCCTTCGGCTACTATTAAGTCGCACCACAATGTTGGGGGTTTACCCGAAAAAATGCACCTGAAAGTAATCGAACCTTTAAAGTTATTATTTAAAGACGAGGTCCGAAGGGTCGGCAAAGCGCTGGATATTTCACCTGATATATTGAATCGGCATCCTTTTCCGGGACCTGGTCTTGGCATAAGAATACTCGGAGAAGTTACAGCCGAAAAGGTGCAAATTTTGCAGGAAGTTGACGATATTTATGTTGAAGGACTAAAACAATATAATTTATATAATCAGGTATGGCAGGCTGCTGCAATACTTCTTCCGGTGCAATCAGTTGGAGTAATGGGAGATGAAAGAACTTATGAAAATGTAGTAGCTTTAAGGGCAGTTACTTCAACGGACGGAATGACTGCCGATTGGTGTCATTTACCTTATGAATTTCTGAGTAAGGTTTCAAATGAAATAATTAATAAAGTACGGGGAGTAAATAGGGTGGTTTACGATATAAGTTCCAAGCCTCCAGCTACAATTGAATGGGAGTAACCTTTATCGCACATCACCTTTAATAATTAAAATTTTAGTCCTGATATTTTCTGATCAAATTATTTTGGAACTTTAAATCTAAGAACCAGTATATTGAGGGAGTAATAATTAAATAATGATAAAGTGAGGAACTGGTTA
>JAAUTT010000850.1 GCA_012031335.1 Bacteroidales bacterium
GCACTTCACACTTCTAAGGATGGTGAAAAATTATACCGTAAATTTGGTTTCTCGGAGCCGGTTTATCCGGTTTTGGAATTAATATTATAATGTTGCAAGTATGAACGAGCCACAACTGAGAATTGGGATTATGTATGAGCCCGAAATTGAGTGTATCCTCAATGGGAAATACATTTTAAAGGAAACCGGAAAAGCTTTTCAGGGTAAGAACAGCCTTCGATATAAATCTGGTAAAATTTTTTAATGATGAAGCTTTACAGGGCAATCACTTCATCTTTGAACCGGAACAATACGAAACAGCTTCGTTCGAATTGCTGGATGTTACCATTGGGATTAAATTTCATTGGGAACGGAAAGAAAATCAAAAGTTTAAAGGCTCACTAAAGTTTCTGGTCGAAGATGAAAAACTTACGGCCATCAATGTGCTTTCGCTCGAAGATTATCTGCTCAGTGTTATTTCCTCCGAAATGAGCGCAACCAGCAGTCTCGAACTTCTTAAAGCCCATGCCGTGATTTCCCGTTCCTGGCTCCTGGCCCAGGTAATCAAGGGCAAGCAGCTCGAACAATCGAAAAGTGCTTATCAAAGCATTTCCGAAACCAAAGAGGAATATATCCGTTGGTACGACCGGGAAGACCATACTAATTTCGATGTTTGTGCCGACGATCATTGCCAGCGATACCAGGGTGTCACCCGCCAATCGAGCGAATTGGTTAGCAAAGCCATACACGAAACACGTGGTTTGTGCCTGATGCACAATAACAATATCTGCGATGCCCGTTTTTATAAGAGTTGTGGTGGTATAACAGAGTCTTTTCGAAAAACCTGGGAGCCCGTTAATCATTCCTATCTTCAGGCTATTGTTGATAATCCTCAGGCTCCCCTTTCGTACGATCTCGATTTAACCAATGAAGCAGCCGCCCAGCATTGGATAAGAACGTCGCCCGAAGCTTTCTGCAACACACACGACAAAAAAGTGCTTTCGCAGGTGCTAAACGATTACGACCAGGAAACAACCGATTTTTACCGTTGGAAAGTGGTCTATTCACAGGAGAAAATTGCTGAACTCATCTCAAGGAAGACAGGAAAGGACTTTGGAGCCATCATTGACCTTGAACCCGTGGAACGCGGTAAATCGGGGCGTTTGATGAAACTCAAAATCGTTGGTTCGAAGTTGACGCTGATTATTGGCAAAGAACTTCAGATCCGCAAAGTGTTGTCCGAATCGCATCTTTATAGCTCCGCCTTTGTAGTCGACCGCATCAATATAAATAATGGCATTCCGGATGAGTTTATACTCACAGGGGCTGGCTGGGGTCATGGTGTGGGACTCTGTCAGATTGGTGCTGCCATGATGGGTGAAAAAGGTTATTCCTTCGGGGAAATCCTGGATCATTATTTCAAAGGGGCCGAACTGAAAGCATATTATTAAGAAATAGCTTTGTAACTGCTGTTACGATAATTTTACGGAGAAACAATTACTAAATTCAGGTATACCCTGTTATAACTTTCAAAATGAAAAAAACGTCGCGCAATCCCTGGTTATGGATACCTTCCCTTTACTTTGCCGAAGGTATTCCCTATGTGGTGGTAATGACCGTAGCTGTAATTATGTTTAAAAGACTCGGGATTTCCAACACCGATATTGCTTTATACACTAGCTGGCTTTATCTGCCTTGGGTTATAAAACCATTCTGGAGTCCGCTGGTTGATTTGCTTAAAACGAAACGCTGGTGGATTGTGGTAATGCAGTTGCTTATCGGAGCTTGTTTGGGGGGAATAGCAATGGCCATTCCATTACCCATATATTTTAAAGCTACCCTGATTATTTTATGGCTATTGGCTTTTAGCTCGGCTACCCACGATATTGCTGCCGATGGCTTTTACCTCCATGGTCTTACGGAGCATCAGCAAACGTTGTTTGTGGGGATACGAAGCACTTTTTACCGCATCGCAATGATTACCGGTCAGGGGTTATTGATTATCCTGGCTGGCTTTTTTGAGACATACACCGGCTTACCACCCATAGAGCTAAATGTAAAGGCCGATCAAAATATTCCCAAAGAAATTACCCTTCCAAAGGTGCCTGAGAATGCTAAGCTTGATAGCAGCAAAACTTATTTTTGGACATATCCTGATCAACCAAATCTGTCAACACAGCTGATTGCAAAAGCTGATTTTGATTCAGTAAAAAAACTTGTAACTGATTATAACATCCAAAATGGATTTGTGAAGGACGAAAAACAGATCCCTGAGGATGAATTATCGTGGTGGACAAAATATATATCGCGTCCGTTCGGGGTGTTTCTTAAACAGAAATTTAATTCGGAGGTTGTTGTCGCAAACGATTCTCAAACGGGTAATATTTCTGTGGTTGCAATAAAATTGTCTCAAAAACCTGAAGCAGGAAAAGAAATGGTTTTAAATTTCAAGTTTCAGAGGGGGGACAATAGTATTAATTTACTGAAGGGCGATCGTCTGGCCTTTACGGAAAAAAACTGGGATAAACCTGCTTACTTGCTCTTTCAGGTCGACTCGAAACTGAAAAGATCCTCCGAAGCTTTGTTTAAGGGCACTTCCGGCAATATACATCTGGCATGGAGTATTACTTTCTTTGTTTTGGCCGTTATGTTTGTTTTGTTTTCTTTCTTTCATAAATATGCACTGCCTTATCCGGCTTCGGACCAGCCTGCCCGGAGTAGTAAAAACCTGGCCAACGATTTTATTCTTACAATCGGTTCTTTCTTTATGAAGAAGAAATAGGTGTCATCATTGCTTTTCTTTTGCTTTACCGATTTGGTGAAGCTCAGCTTATTAAACTTGCTTCACCATTATGCTCGATCCCAGAAATATCGGTGGGTTAGGCTTAACTACAGGAGAGGTTGGTATAATCTATGGAACATTTGGAATTCTTGCTCTTACCATGGGTGGTATTCTTGGTGGATTAGCTGCCGCCCGCAAGGGATTACAGTATTGGTTGTGGTGGATGGTTCTGGCTATCAATCTGCCTCATCTGGCTTATGTTTACCTGGCCTATGTGCAGCCAACCAATTATTTTACAATCGGACTATGCGTTGTGGTGGAACAGTTTTCTTATGGATTTGGTTTCACAGCCTATATGCTTTATATGATCTATATCTCCGAAGGGAAAAACAAACTGCGCATTTTGCTTATTGCCACAGGTTTTTATGGCTGCCAGCATGATGATCCCAGGCTATTGGTTTTCGGGCTG